>JAFAMS010000517.1 GCA_019233165.1 Vulcanimicrobiota bacterium
AATATGGATCAAGCCGTGGCATCGGCGCTGGCGACGTTCGACCGCTTGGCCCGCGAAGGCGTCGCGATCAAGCGAATCGCGTAAGTCTGCCGGCCTTTGCCGCAGGCCCAGGAGCGATGAACCGGACGTTCGGGACGAACGGTTCGACGCGCAGCGACGTGAAGCGGGCTTCCGCGTGCGGTCCGCCCCCGGCGACCAGGGCAATGCGCACGCCGGCATCCCACGGCGGGAGATAACCGCCGTGGAAATTCCCGCCGAGCTTCCTCCAGGCGCCCTCGCCCGCGGCGAACGCGAACTCGTATTGCGGACCCTCGCTCACGGTCATCCGAAAACGCAACGCGTCGGTCGACGGCGTCGGCACGGAAGCGACGATTGCGTGCCGGCCGCGGCGCCGGCGGAAGATGACGACCTCGCCGTCCCGGTATGCGATCCCGAGGACGTTTCCGGCATTCCCATATGCCGCGAGCCCCGCGTGCGTGTGCGGTGCGAGCGTTGCGACGTCGAGGATCGCGGTGGCGATGTACTCTTGCTGCAGCGCACGGCGAGCGACTGCCGCGGCGATCGGATCGCCGGGGAGCGTGTCGGCACCCGGTGAGAGGACTATCCCATCGCCGTCGCAACGAATCGACGGAGCGGCGTCGTGAGGCCATTGCCAATCCGGATCGAGCGCGTCGCGGAAATCGGTGGAAAAATGCTCGAGCGGCGGACGAAGACGCGTCCCGAGCGGCGATGCAGCGACCGAGCTCGGTCCTTTGCCGTCGTTGATCGATGGCCAACCATCGTTCTCCCAAACGATCTCATCGAGCAGCGTTTGGCGCCCGACGCCGCGCGGATCGCTCGCGCTGGCGTCGTAGGCGTGATAGAGCAGATACGTTCGGCCGTCTTCGAGGCTAACGATGCTCCCGTGCCCCGGACAACGCCACGCCGCGTTCGATTCTAAGATGGGGTTCCGCCCAGACTTCTCCCAAGGACCTTCCAGGGACCGGGCGCGCGCCACGCCGAGCGCATAACGGCATCCCAATCCGCAACAGCCGTTCCCCGAGTAGAACAGGTAATGCCAGCCGTCGCGAACGAGCACGAACGGCGCTTCGACGACGTCGTGTTCCCACGGAGCGTCGTTGCGCAAGATCTCGACGGGTTCGCCGCAGAGTGCCGTTCCATCGTCGCTGAGCGGGGCAGACCAAAGAATCGTTGGACGCCCCGCGCTGTTTCCGTCTTCTTTCCAAATGAGACGGCGTCGCCCGTTCCGATCCACGAACGCCATCGGGTCGATCGAACCGTCGTATTGTCCGACGAGCGGTCCGTGATCGACGTACGGCCCTTCCGGGCGCTCGGCGCTGGCGACGGCAACGGTAAGCGGACCCTCACGCCGCCGCCCTACGTAGTAGACGTAATAGCGCCCGCGATATTCCGAGAGCTCCGGCGCCCAATAATCGCCGTCGGACCAGGTCGGCCGCTCGGAGAAGACTGCGCCGACCGACGTCCAGTTCACCAAGTCGTCGGAACGCGAAACCGGAAAACACGGCGCCCAGTCCGTCGAGGTAGTCGCCGCCCAAAACGTCTTCCCCACGCGGATGACGCTGGGGTCCGGGTGGTCGCCCGAAACGTCGGGGTTGGCATAGGATCCTGGCATCGATCGCCTCGAGAACGTGACGACGGGCCGCTGCTCATACATCGCAACGGCTCGTGCGGGGGTTCGACGACTACGCGATCACTTCGACGCCGTCGGACGCCCGTACATTCCATGAACGTAAATCAACACCCCGCCGTTTTCGTAACGAACTGAGGAGATGCTCGCGAACCGAACCGGCTCGTTGGGCGTCGATGAGAACGACGACGCAACCGCCGAAACCTGCTCCCGTCATGCGAGCGCCGTGCACGCCGGGTGTCCTTTCGGCGACGTCGACGATCTCGTCGAGCTCCGGCACACTCACCTCGTACAAGTCGCGGAGCGAACGATGGGAAGCCGACATGAGCCGTCCGGCAAGTGCGAGGTCGGCGTCTTCGAAGGCGCGCGACGCAGCGAGCACGCGCTCGTTTTCCTGTACCACGTGCAAGGCGCGCGACCTCAGTGGTTCCTCCAACCCTTCGATTTTGGCGCGGTCGCCGTCGCCGGCATCGCGCAGGGCGGCGACGCCGAGTGCGGCCGCGGCCGCCTCGCATTCCTGGCGCCGCACGTTGTACTCCGACGTGGCCACCGAATGCCGAACCCCGCTGTCGACGACGAGAAAGCTCGCTGACGACGGCAACCGAACGAGCGTTTCCTCGAGCGAACGGCAATCGAGCAGCACGGCGCGGCCGGCGCGGCCGTTCGCGATCACGAATTGATCCATGATACCCGTACGCGCACCGGTTCCGAGGAACTCGGCGCGCTGAGCGAGACGCGCGAGCGCGGTTCGGTCGATCGTTCGTCCTTGAAGTTCGTGCAAAAGGTAGAGCGTCCCGACGAGCAGCGCCGCCGACGACGACAAACCCGCGCCGATCGGAAGGCTCGACCGGATCTCGATGCGGGCGCCGGGTACGACTTCGCCGCTCTCGCGCAACGCGCGCACGACGCCGGCGAAATAATCGCGCCAAGAACCGTCGCCGCGTGGATCCGCGTCGGTCGAAAGTTCGATCGTGGAGGCTTCCTCGCGCGAGGTCACGATCAGGGATCGCTCGTCGGACGGCTCTCCCGTGATCTCGACGCCGAGATCGATCGCCATCGGGAGGACGAATCCGTCGGTGTAATCGGTGTGCTCGGCGATGATGTTGACGCGCCCCGGCGCGCGGACGTGAATCACCAAACGGACCGCAGCTCCGCGGCCTTCTCCTCTGCAAGCGTGTCGTTGATGAACATCCCCGCGCCGGCCTCGGAACCCGCCAGGTATTTCAGTTTCGTCGCGGTTCGCAGCGGCGGATAGAACTCGACGTGCAAGGAATACGCGCGCGGATCGGCGCCGGCCGGCCGTTGATGGATCGCCATGAAGTACGGAAACGGCCGCTCGAAGAGCCGGTCGTACGCGCGGACCGTGGCGTGCAGGATGCGCGCGAGGTCGAAACGCTCCGAAGCTGAGAGCTCGGGCAGGGTACCGCAGTGGCGCGTGGCGACGAGATGAACCTCGTACGGATATCGCGCGAACGGCGGGACGAACGCCGACCAGCGGTCGTTGCGGTCGAGCAATCGCCGCCCGTCCTCGCGCTCGTCGCGCGCCAGCGTGCAGAGCAGACACTCCGACGTGCGTTCCAGATGCGCTTCCATCATCGCCGCTTCGCGGCCGATGACGGGCGGTACGAAGGGGTACGCGTAAATCTGGCCGTGCGGATGCGAGAGCGTA
>JAFAMS010000007.1 GCA_019233165.1 Vulcanimicrobiota bacterium
TGGATCCGGGCTCCCTCGACGTGATCGGGGAACTCGGGTTCGAAAACCGCCGGCTCGCGCAACGCCTGGCGTTCCTCGATGGCGCGACGTCGCGCTGCGGTCCGTCTACGACTCAACGCTTCGTTGCGCACGCAGGCAATGAGAAACGCCCGCAGGTTGCCGCGCTCCGGACGATACGCGCCGGGCGCGTTGTAGATGCGAAGGAAGACGTCGTGGACGCAATCTTCCGCATCGTCCGGCGCGCGGAGCACGTAAAGCGCGACTGAGAAGCACGCATCCGCGTAGAGGCGGTAGACCTCGTCCCAGCTCTGCTCCAGCGGCGATCACCCCAACATCTTGTCGACGGTCTGAACCTGCCCGCGCTCTTCGACGCGAGCCGTGCGATAACCAATCGTCGAAAGCAGCTTCTCCGGCGGAAGATCTTTGAGGGGACCGGGGGCAGCGGCCGTGCCGGGCGCCGGCTGCGGATACGCGGTCCCGGCCGCGGTTCGAAACCGGATCTTCCCCTCCGTGTGCTCGAGGACTTGATGGATGTGTCCGTTGAGGACGGTCACGTTGTCGAACCGCTGCAGCATCGCAACGACTTTCCCCCCGTCCTCGGTCATCCAGCCCCACGGTTCGTAGACCGTGTAGAGGGGGACGTGTCCGAAGACCACGATCGGGGTCGTGGTCTTTTGCGCCGCAAGGTCCTTGCGAATCCAGTCGAGCTGTTCGTTCCCGATCAGACCCATCTTCTCGAAGTTGAAGACGTTGACGATCGAGAGAAAGTGCACGCCGCCGAGATCGAAGGCATACCATCCCTGCGGCGCGTCTTTGCGTGCGAAGTTTTGCAGGAACAGCTTCGTTCCGTCGCTTCCGATCGCGTCGTGCTCGCCGGGGATGACGAAGAGCGGAGCGCGCAGGCTCGCCAGCAGCTGCTTGGCCGTATCGAATTCCGCCGCTTTGCTCAAATGCGTGACGTCACCGGTATGCATGACGAATCTCGGCTGCACCGGCAGCGCGTTGATCGCTTCGATCGCGGCGCGCAGCGTCGAGGGCGGATCCGTGTTCGGCGCCTGATGGAAGCCGATATGGCTGTCGCTGATCTGCACGAACGTGAACGGCTCGGCCGCGTCCGCCGCGGCCGTGACGAGTCCGCCCGATCCGATCGTGTAGACGAGGCCCAGCCCCGTCCAGCCGACGTGCTCCAAGAAACTCGTGCGCTTCATTTTCCCGTTCCTTTCTCGACGATGACAACGCCCTTCATATAGGGATGGAGGTCGCAAAAGTACGCGAACGACCCGGCGGTCTTGAAGACGTGAGCCCAGCTCTCGTGCGTGTCGAGACCTCCGGAGTCGAAAGCCTTGGTCACCGAATCGACAGTGTGGGCGTCGGCGTCGTCGTTGATCCACTCCACGGTGTCGCCGGGCTTCACGTGCACGGTCGCGGGGACGAACTTGAAGTCTCTGAGGTGGACGACGGCCGCGGGTTTCGCGGGCGGCGAAGAGGCGGACGCTTGAGCTAGCAGCGCGGTCAAGAGCAATGCGATCATGCCGGTGTACGCTCGAGACGTGTCGGCCGGATGACTTTCGGGTACGAAACGCCGGATGGTCTCCAGCCGCGTGCTTTTCGCTTGCCTCGTTGCCTTGGCGCCGGTCCTGGGCTTGGCCGCGCCGGCCCACCCTTCGAAGCCGCAGCCCAAAGCTTCCGCTACAACGACGGGAAACGCTCCGCTCGACCGCTACTTCGGAAGACAGAAGATGAGTCCGATCGGGATCCGCCAGCAGATCGGGTTCCTCGGTCGCAACTACACGTGGCGGACGATGACGGACGAACAGCTCGTGCACGATGCGGAGCTGATCGAAGAGGCGCTGCGCGATTGGCAGGCACATTTCCCGAACGATACCTGGCTCGCACCGACGGCGTTCCATCTCGAAGGGCTCTACGGCGAGATCCAAACGCCGGACGCGCGCCAACACGCCGCGCGAATGCTCCAATACATCGTCGAGCATTGGCCGAAATCGAAGTACGCGCACGCGAGCCGCATTCGGCTGGCGAACGGATTCCCGCCGCTGCACGAAGAGCCGTCGATGCGGCCGACGATCCCGCCCGCGACGCCGACGCCGGTCGAGACGCCGACGCCCGCGCCGACTCCTACGCCGACCGCGACGCCGACCGCAACGCCGACGCCGACCGAGCCGCCGCGCGGTCGCGGCCGCCGCAGCGCGCCGTCTCCGACGCCGACGCCGACCGTTAGCCCGAGCCCGCCGCCTCCAACGCCCGGAACGTCTTCGACGTAAGCTCGTGATCGAGCGCGCCCGCGAGCGTCCGCGAGGCGAGCCTTACTTTCTCGAGGTCGACGCCGGTCTCGATCCCCATCCCGTGCAGCAGGTAGAGGACGTCTTCGGTGGCGACGTTCCCCGAAGCGCCCGGCGCGTACGGGCAGCCGCCGAGACCGCCGCTCGAGCTGTCGAAGATCGCGATCTGCATTTGAAGCGCGGCGACGATGTTCGCCAGCGCGGTTCCGCGGGTGTCGTGGAAGTGCATCGCAAGGCGTTCGACGGGCATGCGCTCTTGGAGGAGCGCCGCGATCTCGACGACTTGGTTCGGCGTGGCGACGCCGATCGTGTCGCCGATCGAGATCTCGTCGGTCCCCATCTCCGCGAGCGCCTCTGCGACGGCGGCGACGTCGTCACCCTTCACCTCGCCCTCGTACGGGCATCCGAAGCACGTCGAGATATAGCCGCGAATCCACATCCCTTCCGCGCGCGCGCGGCGGACCACGCCGCGAAAGACCGAGAGCGACTCCTCGATCGTCATGTTGATGTTGCGCTTGGTGAACGTTTGCGAAGCGGCGGTAAAGACGGCGATCGCGCGAACGCCGGCGCCGATCGCGCGATCGAGGCCCCGTTCGTTGGGGACGAGGACGAGATAGGTGACCCCGTCGCGTTTGCGGATCGAGCGAAAGACCTCGTCGGCGTCGGCGAGCTGCGGGATCGCCTTCGGGCTCACGAACGACGTCGCTTCGATCACCGGTAGCCCGGCATCGGAGAGCATGTCGATGTAGCGGATCTTATCCGCAGTCGGAATCTGCGCTTTTTCGTTCTGCAAGCCGTCGCGCGGTCCGACTTCGACGATCTTGACGCGGCTCGGCAGGTTCGAGAGGCTGAGTGCGCTCATAAAAAGGTTGGATTCGTTCCGCGCAGCTCGTCTTAACCCTACATTATGAGGAGATTATAGTCATAATGCGATTTCTCGCCGCGTTGTGCGCCGGCTTGCTCGCGATCTCCGTCTCGCCGCGCGCCGTCGCCCAGACCACGCCGGTTACGATCGAGTACTGGCACGTCAACACCGAAGTTTTCGGCGGCCCGGCGGTGCGCGAGCTCGTCGCAAAATTCGAGTCGCTCAATCCCGGAATCAAAGTCGTCGAGCGTTTTCAACCAAACACGTACACGGGGCTTCTGCAGAACTTGCAGACCCGGATCGCGGCGAACAATCCGCCGGACGTGGCGCAGATCGGCTACCTCTACGTCGACTACGCGGCGAAGAACTTCCCCTACGTCTCGGTTCAAGATCTCATGGACGCCGAACACAATCGCGGGATGATTCGCAACGCCGCGCCGTCGGCGGTCGCACTCGGGATGCGCAACGGGAAGCTCGTCGGAATGCCGTACGCGATCTCGAACATCGTGACGTTTTACAACGCCGACATGCTCAAGGCCGCCGGCGTCGACCCCAACAAGCCGCCGCAGACGTGGGCCGAATGGACGGCCGCAGCCAAGAAGATTAAAGCGGCGACGGGGAAACCGGGGATCTACGTCCAGGTCCTCGACGACAACTGGAGCACCCAAGCGATGATCGAGTCGAACGGCGGCCGGATGCTCGCGTGCACGCCTTCGGGCGCGAAGCCGACCTTCGATTCCCCCGAGGCGGCGGGTGCGATTCAGATGTGGTCGGATCTCGTCAAGGACGGTCTCGCGCTCAACGTGCTGTGGAATCAAGGCGAGCAGGCGTTCCTCGCAGGGCAAGTCGCGACGTTCGTCACGACGATCGCCAAGCGCGAGACGCTTCAGAAAAACGCGAAGTTCGATCTGCGCGCGACGGGATTTCCGCGTTTTGGAAACAAGCCGCCGCGGCTTCCGGCGGGCGGCAACGTGTTGATGGTCTTCTCGCAAGCGCCGGAGAAGCGCGCCGCGACGCTCAAGTTCATCGAATATCTCGAATCGCCGACCGGGTTTGCGATCTGGACGCGCGGAACCGGATACATTCCGGTGAACGTTCATACCCCCGAAGTCCTCGGCGACTTCTTGCAGACGAATCCGATCGAGCGCGTCGCGATCGATCAAACGAAGTACGTCGTGCCGTGGACGTCGTTCCCGGGCTCGAAGGGATTGCAGGCGCAACAGGCGCTCTTCGGCGCGTTGCAACGGTCGCTCGGCGGCGCGCCCGCCGCGCAGTCGCTGCACGATGCGGCCGCGTCGGTCGCACCGATGATCGCCGGCGAACGCTGCACCGTCTAGCCTAGAGGCCGAACCGCCGCCGCACTCTCGGGATTCGGTCC
>JAFAMS010000036.1 GCA_019233165.1 Vulcanimicrobiota bacterium
GGGGCGGCGAGGCCGAGGTCGTCGCGCCTGATGAAGCGCGCAAGACCGCGCGCGAGCTGGTCGAGCGGATCGCCGGGCGCTACGGAAATTGATCGCCTTTCTGATCGCCGGATTGCTGGCATGGGCGTCGATTCCCAGCGGGGAGCCCGTGCACGGGATTCGGTGCGACCGCATGGAGGCGGCGACGTTCCACATCCACCAACATCTCGCGATCTACGATCACGGCAAACCGGTCCGGATCCCCGAGGACGTCGGGAGGCCGCTGTTCGCACAGTGCTTTTACTGGCTGCACACGCACACGCCCGACGGGATCATCCACGTCGAATCGCCGGTCGTTCGTCAGTTCACGCTCGGCGATTTCTTCGCGATCTGGGGAGAACCACTCACCAAAACGCGCGTCGCCGAAGCGCGCGTGCGCAAAGGCGAGAAGCTGACCGTTTGGCTCGACGGTTCGAAGTACGCGGGCGATCCCGGCACCGTCCCGCTCACGCAGCACGCGGATATCACCCTCGACGTCGGGCCGCCGGCGCCGAGGCCGCAACCGTTCACGGCCTGGGGTGCGAACTAACCGCCTAGATAAGCCGCCGTAACGTCCTCGCGCGTCAGGAGCTCGGCGCCCGTCCCTTCGAGGACGATCCGTCCCCGCTCGAGGACGTACGCGCGGTCGGCGAGCGAGAGCGCGGCGCGCGCGTTCTGCTCGACGAGGAGAATCGACGAGCCGCGCGCGCGTTCTTCGCGGACGATCTCGAAGACTTGCGCGACGAGCTTCGGTGCGAGCCCCATCGAGGGTTCGTCGAGCAGGAGTGCCCGCGGTCGTGCGACGATCGCGCGCGCCATCGCCAGCACTTGTTGCTCGCCGCCCGAAAGCGAACCCGCAGCGACGCTTCGCCGTGCGCCGAGGATCGGAAAGCGTTCGAAGATCGTCGCGATGTCGCGCGCGATCGGCGCGCGTCCGTCTCGCCGGATCGCCGAAGCGACAAGGAGGTTTTCTTCGACCGTCATGTACGGGAGCATACGCCGACCCTCCGGAACGTGGGCCAGGCCACGCCGCACGATTGCGTGTGTCGGAAGCGCCCCGATCTCGCTCCCCGCAAAGCGCACCCGTCCGCCGCTCTTGGGGACGATCGCGGAGATCGCTCGGAGCAGCGTCGTTTTTCCGGCGCCGTTCGCGCCGACGATCGCGCACAAGCTCCCTTCGTCGAGCGCGAGCGAGACGCCGTGCAGCACTTCGATCTTTCCGTAGCCGGCGACGAGTCCGTCGATCTCGAGGAGCGCCACCTCAGACCGCGCTTCCCAAGTAGGCCTCTATTACCGCGGGATCGCGGACGACGGCGTCCGGCGCGCCGGTTGCGAGCACCATCCCGAAGTTCAAGACCACGACGCGATCGGAGACGGCGCGGACGAGCGCGACGTCGTGCTCGATCAACAGAACGCCGATCCCTTGCGCCGCGATCGCGCGGACCAGCGCCCCGAGGGCTTTGGTCTCGACCGGATTCATCCCGGCGGCGGGCTCGTCGAGCATCAGGATTTGCGGCGTGCCGGCGAGCGAGCGCGCGATCTCGAGCCGGCGTTGATCGCCGTAGGCGAGACTGCTCGCCGCCGCATCGAGGTCCGCTTCGAGGAGACCGGCTTGCCCCAAGAGCGCCCGCATCGCGTCGTCGTCGAGATCGCCGCGGCGCATCGCGCCCGCGCGAAGGTTCTCGCGGATCGTGAGTGCCCCGAAGAGCCGGACGTTTTGGTACGTGCGCGCGACGCCGAGGCGCGCGATCTCGAAGGGACGCTTCCCGTCCAGGCGCGCATCGCCGATGACGATAGTGCCGGAATTCAGCGGGACGAAGCCGGTCGTCGCGTTGACGAGCGTCGTTTTCCCGGCGCCGTTCGGCCCGATTAGCCCGAGGATCTCGCCGGCATCGACGTGCAGCGAAACGCCTTCGAGCGCCGCGACGCCGCCGTAGCGAACGCCGACGTGCTCCAGCCTCAGCGCTTCCATAAGCCTGCGATCCCGCCTGGAGCGAAGACGATCACGGCGAGCAAGACGATCCCGTTCGTCACCTCGCGAAAGTCGCGCAAGAAGCGAAACGCCTCGGGCAGGATCGTCATCAGGGTCGCACCGGCGACGGCGCCGAGCGGTGAGGTCACGCCGCCGATGACGCAATAGACGAGGATCTGTTCCATGCGGCCGAACGCGAAGTCGGTCGGCGTCAAGAAGAAATTCGTGAAGGCGTAGAGGACGCCGGCGGTCCCTGCGATCGCACCGGCGCAGGCGAGCGTCGTGACGCGGACGCGGCCGGTATCGATCCCGACTCCTTGCGACGCCGCCTCGTCCTCGCGCGTCGTTTGCATCGCGAGCGCGAACCGGGAGCCGCGCAACGCGAAGAAGATCGCTCCGATCGCGAGGAGCGCCGCGTAAATCCACGGCGTCGAAAGGAGCGGCGGGATCCCGTTGAAGCCGTCGCCGCCGCCGGTGATCTTGAGGTTGTATGCGACGATGCGGACGATCTCGCCGAAGCCGATCGTGGCGATCGCCAGGAACACGCCGCGCAATCGCTCGACGGGGAGCGCCAAGAGCGCGCCGACCGCGGCGGCCGACGCGATCGCCACGAACGTCCCGGCGGCGAGCGGCCATCGCAACGTAACGACGGTGATCGCCGCGACGTACGCGCCGATCCCCATGAACGCGGCTTGTGCCAGGGCGAGCTGGCCGGCGCGCAGGCAGACGGCCAGCGAGAGCGCGAGGATCGCGTTGATCCCAATTTGGTCGACGACCGTGCGATAGCGCGTGTAGAGCTCGAGAAAATCCGGCATCAAGCCGTTCGCAGCGCGCGCCGTCCGAGGATCCCGCCCGGCCGTAGGACGAGGATCAAGAACATCACGCCGAACGCGACCGCGTCGCGCCAGCTCGAGCCGACGAAGACGATCGCGAGCGTCTCG
Organism: Vulcanimicrobiota bacterium; assembly: GCA_019233165.1. GTDB lineage: Bacteria > Vulcanimicrobiota > Vulcanimicrobiia > Vulcanimicrobiales > Vulcanimicrobiaceae > JAFAMS01. Next base: position 2,932 of record JAFAMS010000036.1, read on the forward strand.
GTGACGCCGAGGATGAATCCACCGAGTACCGCTCCGGTCACGCTCCCCATCCCGCCGAGGATGATGACGGCGAGCCCCTTGAGCTCGATCCGCCCGCCCATGTCGAAGGTCACGCTATTGTACTGAAGGCCGACGAGGACGCCGGCGGCGCCGCCGAGCGCGGACGCGATGAAGAACGTGAGCGCGATCGTCTTCTCGATGTCGACACCTAGGAGCGCCGCCGCGATCCGGTCCTCGGCAACGGCGCGGATGTCGCGGCCAATCTTCGTCGCACGCATGACGTACGCGAGGACGAGCATCAGGGCAAGGGCGGCACCCAGAATCGCGAGATCGAAGAGCGTGAACGTCACGGGACCGAGCGAGAGCGGCGGTGCGGTTCGAACGGCCTCCGGGAACTGGCGATCGTTGACGCCGTAGATCCCGCGGATTACGGCCTCGACGACGATCGCGAATCCGATGCTGGAGATCAAGGGGACGAGCGTGCCGGCGTTTCGCCGCCGCAGCGGCGCGAACGCGACGCGGTCGAGGATTACTCCGATGAGGCCGGCGACGACCAGCGCAACGAGAAATCCGAGCCAGAGCGGAAAGCCGGCGAGGACGATCGTCAAGCACACGAACGCCGCGACCATGAAGATCGAGGCGTGCGCGAGATTGAGGATGTCCAGAACGCCGAAGATCAGCGCATACCCGGCAGCAAACAGCGCGTAGGTAGCGCCGAGAAAGATCCCGTTAGCCAGCTGCTGCGCGAGCATCAGCGCTTAGAAATACGCGAATCCTCCGGGGACGATCTTCAAGATGACGGGCGCGCTTTTCACGTCCCGGTTCGCGTCGAAAGCGATCGGGCCCAGGACCGTGTGCGCGACGCGGAGATTCTTGAGCCCGTCGCAGACCTCGCGGGGCGTCGACATCCCCTCTTTTGCAAGCTGCCCGACGACTTGCGCCGCGGCGTAGGATTGCGCCGCAAATTGATCCGGCAGAATGCCGAACTTCTTCTTATAGCGCTCGACGAAGGCTTTGTTTCCCGTGTAGTTGTTGTCGATGAACCACGCCGCGCCGACGACGGAACCGACCGCTCCGGGACCTGAAGCGTCGACCATCTTCGGCGAGTTGAGGCCGTTGCCGCCCATCATGTGCGTCTTCAAACCCAGCTTGGTCGCTTGCGCGATGATCTTGGTCGCTTCGTCGAAGAGCGAGCCGACGACGACGACCTCGGGGTTGGCGGCTTTGATCTTCGTGAGCTGCGCCTGAAAGTCGACGTCCTTCGTGTGGTAGGTCTCGACGTCGACGATCTGCACGCCGCGCTTCTTGAGCTCGTCGTTGAAGACGGTAAAGTCCGTCTTCGTGAACGCGTTGTCGTCGCCGTAGATGATCGCGACGCTCTTGGCGTGCCACGCCGCCTGCACTTTGGCCACCGTCGGCGGGATCGCTTGCGATTCGGCCAGCGCAACGCGGAAGACCGTCGGTCCGATCGCGGTGACACCCTCGGCGGTCGTCGACGTTCCCACGACCGGGAAGCCGGCGGCCTTGGCGATGGGAAACGCTTGGAAC
>JAFAMS010000060.1 GCA_019233165.1 Vulcanimicrobiota bacterium
AATCGGGATATTCTTCGCAACAGTACGACGGCAGCGCGGACCACGAGCGGCCGGATAATCTGAACGCGCCGCTGCCGGGAGATTGGGGCGCCCACGGCGATTTCGACGAGCGCGCACGAACCTTCAGCTCCCAGCTCTGGCTAACGACGAGGCCGCTGACCGTCGGAGCCGGCCTCCTTGCGGCGGTTACGGCGCTTACAGGCTTCCGGATTGCCGCATCATTCCACCGTCGATGACGAACGTCGACCCGGTGACGTATGCGGCGGCGGGGGAAGCGAGGTAAAGGCACAGGGCGGCGACCTCTTCCGGCTCACCCATCCGCCGTAGAGGGATCTCGGCGAGCAGCTTCTCGAGCTTTTCGGGATCCTGTTTGACGGGTGCGTCGAGCGGCGTGTCGATCGCGCCGGGCGCGACGTTATTGACGGTTATGCCGTGCGGCGCCAGCTCGACGGCGAGCGTGCGCATCAGCATTCGCAAGCCGCCTTTGGCCGCGCAGTATGCGGCATTCTTCGGCATTGGAAGATCTTCGTGTACCGAGGAGACGTTGATGATGCGGCCGCCCTCACCTTGCTCGATCATCCGGCGCGCCGCGGCCTGGCTGCAGAGCCATGGGCCATCAAGGTCGACGGCGATCGTGCGCTTGTAGACGTCGAACGGCATCTCCACGAAAAGATGCTCTTCTTCGATCCCCGCGTTGTTCACGAGGATGTCGACCTTACCGAACGCCCTCACCGTCTCATCGACGAGGCGCTCGACGTCGTCTTGCTTGCTGACGTCGCAGCCAACGATGCGCGCGTCGCCTCCCTCGGCTTGGATCTCATCGCACAAACGGCGCGCCTTATCGTCGTGGGTGACGTAGTCGATGACAACACGCGCGCCTTCGCGGGCAAAATAGCGCGCCGTTTCCCGGCCGATTCCGGTTGAGGATCCGGTCACGATCGCGACGTGTCCGGCGAGCCGGCGCCCTCCGCTTGCTTGCGTCAACGTTTCTTTGATCGTCGATGGGGATTGCATTCCCGAACGGTAGCCCTGCATGATCGACCTATACCCGTACGCAATCGGCTTCGAGCGCGGCCGGTCGCCTCTGAGGGGAGCCAGGCGCGTTCCGATGCGAGGAACGCGCGGAAGAATGAACGATATTGCGCCCCGCACTGCAGGCTACGTACCTTCTGCCGATCAAGGCCGACAACGAAGCGGCCGCCGTCCAGGTAGCGGCGTACCTCAACGAGTTGCGCGCCGGCGTTGCGGAGATTGTGGTCGTAGACGGATCGGCGGACGCCTTCTTTGCTCGATTGCGCACGTTGCTCCAACCCTCGATTCGACATCTTCGTCCCGACGAGCGCTATCGAAGCATGTTGAACGGAAAAGTTCGCGGCGTCTTGACCGGACTCGACGTAGCCTCATTCGACAGGGTCGTGATCGCCGACGACGACGTGCGCTACAATTGGGTGTCGCTCGAGCGCGTCGTTTCGCTCCTCGCAGATGCCGACGTCGTCCGTCCACAAAACGTTTTTTCGGAGCTGCCCTGGCACGCTCGGCTCGATTACGCGAGGACCTGCCTGAACCGCGTCTTCGGCGGCGATTGGCCCGGGACGCTGGCGGTTCGCCGCTCGGCTCTCGTCGCTTCCCCTTGGTACGATGGGAACGTTCTCTTCGAAAACCTCGGGCTCGTCCGAACAGTCCGCGCACGTGGAGGTCGAGAGCGCGTCGCACTCGAGACGTACGTAACCCGCGTGCCTCCGACGACGAGCCACTTTTTCTCACAGCGCGTGAGACAAGCGTACGACGAATTTGCCAGGCCGGCGCGCCTGGCACTTTTCTTGAGCTTGCTTCCCGCGGCGCTCGTGCTCGGCGTACGAAACCAGTTCCCTTTGCTCGCGACCGGAGCGCTGATTGCTATAGCCCTTGCCGAAACCGGGCGACGGCGCGCGCGGGGGTCGCGTTTTTTCCCAATCACCAGTTCGCTGCTCGCTCCGGCGTGGCTCGTCGAACGCGCAATCTGCAGTTGGCTCGCCGTCTATCAACGTCTGCGGTACGGCGGCGTCCGCTATGGAAGCGCGACGATCCGACGAGCCGCGACCCCACCTTCGCAACTTCGAGCGCGATGGCACTAGAGCGGCAACCCTCCGGGGCGGACCGTCTCGCGGAGGCCTGGGAGGCAAATCCTTTTCGCAGCGACGCGGCGCGCTCGAACAGCGCCTACGCGGCCTACGACGGCGAGAGCCTCGTCCGCATGCTCGAAGCTGCAAAACCCAGCGTTGCCGAAACGATCGCCCACGCTTCGTTTCGCCGGTTCGTCGAGGATCCGTCGTTTTCGTGTTTGGGCGCCAAAGCCGCGATTCAGCGCCGAACCTACCGTTTCGGCCACTATCGCCTCATGGGAGACGCGACCGTCAGCGAGGGCCTTGCGCGGGACCTATTCGCGTTTGCAGTCGAGCGTCTGGCATTCCCTGGGACGTTCACGACGTACGTCGCTACCTTCGGTCAGCCCATCGACACCGAAAAGCGGTTCGAGCGCGCGCTTTGGCACCAGTGGCAACAGCTGAACGAGCTCGACCGGCAATTGTTCGACTGGGATCCTGCCGTC
>JAFAMS010000061.1 GCA_019233165.1 Vulcanimicrobiota bacterium
GACCCGTCGCTTCCTTCCCGCGCAGCGGCGTCTTCCAGGGCACGTAGTACCAGGGTATGAACGCCGTGAACCCGCCGGTCTCGTCCTGCTGCGCTCGAAGGACGTCGAGGTGAGCGATCCGTTCCTCATCGTTCTCGATCGAGCCGAACATCATCGTCGCGGTCGTCGGCATCCCCAGCCGCTGCGCCTCGCGCATGATCCCGATCCACGTCTCCGGTTTGACCTTCCGCGCGCTGATGCGCTTGCGGACGCGCTCGACGAGGATCTCCGCACCGGCGCCGGGGAGCGATTTCATCCCGGCCGCGTGCAAGCGGACGAGAACCTCGCGCGGCGTCATCCCTTCGACCCGGGCGAGCCCGTTGATCTCCGAGACCGAAAGCGAGTGCAGATCGACCGCGGGATATTCGCGGCGCACGCGCTCGAAGAGCCGCTCGAACCACTCGAGACGCAGCTCCGGGTTGACGCCGCCCTGAATCATGATCTGCGTCGCGCCGAGGTCGACGGCATGCTTGACCCGAGCGAGTACCTCGTCGTGGGACATCGTGTAGCCTTCGCCGTGGCGCTCGGGACGAAAGAACGCACAGAAGCTGCAATGCACGTTGCAGACGTTCGTGTAGTTGATCGTCGTGTCGATCACGTAGGTGACGATCTCCGGCGAGTGCATCGCCAGCCGTCGGGCGTGCGCCGCCGCGCCGAGTTCGTGAAGGGGAGCCTCGCGATAGAGCTTGAGACCGTCCTCGTATGAAAGACGGCCGCCGCCGGCGGCGCGCTCGAGCAGGCTAAGAAGCGACACGCCAGATCTCCGACGTGCGAAACACGCCCGGCATCAGGCCGACGGCGTCGAGCTCTGCGATGAACCGCGCCAACCCGGCGCGAGCGCCCAAGTCGAAATGAAAGTTGAGGATCTTCGTGTAGTACGCTTCGTAAAAGCCGGCCGGCCGGGGGCGAACGGCCTGAGCGCGGGCGACGACCCGTTCGAGATGTTCCTCGCCCCACGCTCGCGCTGCGCGTAACGCCGCCGCCGCAGCCTCGAATTCGGCGGTGTGCTTCTCGTACGCATCGCGACGCGCGGCCCAGACTGCGAAGACCATCTCTTCACCGGTCCACTCGTGCCAAAGGTGAGCGAGATCCCAGCAGGCGTCCTGCGGAAACGATTCGCGGGCGTCGAGCGCGGCGTCGCCGATCAAGAGCGCCGGTTGACGGAGCTGCGCCGCGTAGATCGGATCGTCGGTCGGCGCGAAAGGGGCGTCGATTCCATACCGGCGCTCGAGCAAGATCTGCAGCAGCGCACGAGCGCTCGCCGAATCGCGCGTAACGGCGATCTCGATCCCGTCCAGGACGTGCGGCGGGGTCGGCGAGACGAGGAGGACGGACCACACTTCGTCGCGCGCGCCGATGCAGAGATCGTCGAGAAGGACGAGCTCGTCGGAGTGGCGCGCGTAGTGGGCGGCGCTGATCGGCCCCAGGTCGAGATTACCGCGAACGAGCTCCATGTTGAGCTTCGAGGGAACGTCGGCGACGAAGCTCCCGGGAAACTCGAGCGCGCCTTCGTCGAACGCGGCGTAAAGCGGAAGGTCGTTCGTGTAGCGGATGCGCCCGCAGCGAAGGTCAGGCAACGGTCAACTCGGCCGTCTGCGGCTTCCAATCGTGCGGGAACACGTCGTAGGTCGTGTTACGGCGTACCGGGACGTAGCCTGCCGCTTCGATCAAACGGCGGAATTCGCGGTCGTCGACGTACTGTCCGGATTGCGTCCCGGCACTGTGATAGATTCGCTCCTCGTCGGTCGAGCCGTGCGTACCGTCCATATCGTCGGCCCCGAACTGCAGGGCGACTTGGCAGACCTTCAAGCCCTGGATCATCCAATAGGCTTTGATGTGATCGAAGTTGTTCAGCATCAAGCGCGCCACCGCAAACATCTTGACGTCGTCGAGCCCCGTCGTCCACCCGAAGTGCGAAAGCTCGTTGCCGTCGGGATGGAACGCGAGCGGGATGAACGCGTTGTAGCCGGGCGAGCGGGCTTGCGACTCGCGCAAGCGGATGAGGTGTTCGACGCGTTCCTCGAGCGTCTCGATCGTTCCATAAAGCATCGTCGCGTTGGACGCGATCCCCAAGCCGTGGGCCTCCTCGTGGATCGCCAGCCAATTCGCCGCGTCGACCTTGTTCGGACAGATCTCGCGCCGGAACCGCTCGCTGAAGATTTCCGCGCCGCCGCCGTTGATGTTGTCGAGCCCCGCGTCGCGCAGCTTCGTGAGTACCTCGCGGTAGCCCAGACGATGCCGGCGCGCCAGATAATCGATCTCCGCCGCCGTGAACAGCGAAAGCTGCACGTGCGGTAAGCGTTCTTTGAATCGCCGCATGAGCGGGAGCCAGTAGTCGAGCGAGAGCTGGCGAGGATCGTGACCGCCGACGATGTGCAGCTGATTGAAATTCGTCCCCGTCTCGAGCGCTTTGGCGACGACCTCGTCCGCGGTCATGCGAACCGCGCCTTCTTCCTTCTCGCCTCGCGCGAACGAGCAGAATTTGCAGGCGGCGTAGCAAACGTTCGTCGAGTTGATATAGCGGTTCAGGACGTAGTAAACGTTCTTACCGCTCTTTCGCTCTTTCTGGCGGACGGCGAGGCGGCCGAGGGTATGTAAGTCGCGCGTCCGCCACAACGCCATCCCGTCTTCGAGCGAAAGCGGAATCCCCTCGTCGAGCTTGTGCTCGATCGGTCGCAGCGCGTGATCGATGAGGAAAGACATGCCCTTTACCCTATGCGTTCCGAGCGCCGTTCACAAAGTCTTACGTCGGAGGAAGCCGGTCGCCGCCCCGAGCGCGGTGAGCACCGCGAGCCCCAAGAGCCAGCCGCCGGCCAAATCGGTCGGGAAGTGCGCTCCCATTGCCAGGCGAGACCAAGCGACGATAAGACACCAGAGGACCAACATCCCGCTGACGGCGACGCGAACCGGCCTCGGCAAGCCCGAGCGCCAGATGAAATACGCCCACAGGCCGTAGACGACGAGCGAAAGCGTTGCGTGCCCGCTCGAGTAGGAGCCCGAGCTTTCGCGGACGAGGACCCAATGCTCGGGTCGCGGCCGTGCGAAGACGGACTTGAAGAGGTCGCTGATGCGCCATGCCACGAGCAGCGCGACGACGCCGAAAGCGACGCGTCCCCGCCAGCGCGGAAGCCAAATCGACGCGAGGAGCGCGAGCGCGGCGAGCGTCGCATACGTCGGAAAGAGCCCGCTGCGGTAGGCGACGAGCGCGAGCCCTAGGCCGTGGCCGACGAGGCTCTCCGCGGCGAGGTCCACGCTTCCCGGCGGACGCGGCGAGACGTACGCACCGAGCGCTATATAGAGGAGGAGCGCGGTTGCCGCCGAGAGCGCGAGCCGGGAGCTACGCGCCCTGTGCGAAGAGGTCGGTCTGACCGTCACCGTTCTTCCCGAGCCGTCCCGAGATCGTCTCGAGCTCGGCGAGGCCGATCAGAATCCGACGGGGTTTGGTGCCCTCATGCGGTCCGACGACTTTGAACTCTTCGAGCTGTTTCATCAAGCGAACCGCCCGCGGATGCCCGATCGAGAAACGCGACTGCAGTTGTGCGGTCGACGCGAAATTGGTCTCGATGATGAATTTCGCGGCTTCGTACGTCAGCGGGTCGACGTTACGCCGGTCGTCGTCGTCCTCGATCGGGACGATCTCGACGTCGAGCTTGTTCTCGGGATTCGCTTGCGCGGCCCAGTGTGCCACGAGCCGGTTCACCTCGGCGCCGGTGATCAGCGCGCCCTGAGCGCGGATCGGTTTCGGCGCGTCGATCGGGAGATAGAGCATGTCGCCGCGCCCGAGGAGCCTCTCGGCGCCGGCCATGTCGAGGATCGTCCGCGAGTCCACCTGCGAGGAAACCGCAAACGAGATCCGCGAGGGGATGTTCGCTTTGATGATCCCGGTGATGACGTCGACCGAGGGTCGCTGCGTGGCGACGACGAGATGGATCCCGGTCGCGCGCGCGAGCTGCGCCAGCCGGCAAATCGTCGTCTCGACTTTCGCCGGGGCGACGAGCATCAGGTCCGCGAGCTCGTCGATGATGATGACGACGTACGGAAGCTGCTCGTCGGGATACTTTGCGTTGTATTCTTCG
>JAFAMS010000079.1 GCA_019233165.1 Vulcanimicrobiota bacterium
GATCGGCGAAGTCGGCGATCGGTACGTTCGCATCTTTGTTGATCGCGACGATCGTTCCAGCCGTGCGCATGCCGACCTTGTGCTGAATCGCCCCCGAGATTCCGACGGCGATATACAAGGAAGGGCTGATCGTCTTCCCGGTTTGACCGACCTGATGGGAATGCGGGATCCAGCCGGCGTCTACCGCGGCCCGCGAGGCGCCGACCGCTCCGCCGAGCGCCTCGGCGAGCGGCTTGAGGTGCGTCGTAAATGGCTCGGGACCGCCGAGCCCGCGGCCGCCCGAGACCACGATCGAAGCCTCCTCGACGCCGAGCTCGGGCGCAGCCTCCTCGATTTCGCTCCCGATCTTCATCGCATAACTCTTACCGGCAGGCAGCGCGATCGTTTCGACCGTCGCGGTCGGGCTCGCCGCGGCTTGTGCGGCGAAGACGTTCGGGCGCACGGCGATCACGCCGTACTCGGCGTTCTTGAACGCGCAGGTCGTGATCGTCAGCCCGCCGAGCTTCGGCGAGATCGTCTCGACCTTGCCGCCCGCGGCAGAGATCTCGGTTGCGTCCGAGGTGATCCCCGCATCGAGCCGCGCGGCGACGCGGCTTCCGACGTCGCGGCCGATCATCGTGTTTGGCACGAGGATGAGCGCCGGGCCGGTCTTCTTCGCCACCGCCTCGAGCGCGTCGACGAGCGGGTCGATCAAATACTCGGCGGTAGCGCCGCCGTCGGCGACGTGCAGCGTGGCCAGGCCGTACGGTTTCGATGCATCCGCAGCGGCGGTCGCACCGGCTCCGGCGACGACGCCGTGGGCGGTCCCGCCGAGCGCTTGCGCGAGCTGCAGCGCTTTGGTGGCGATCTCGAGCGAAACGCGTCGCGGAACGCCGGCCTTTTGCTCGATGAAAACGATCACGTCGCGCATCAGATCAACTTCTTCTCTTTGAGGAAGTCGACGATCGCGCTCGCGCCCTCCGCGCCGTCGGCGACGGTGACGACCTTGCCCTTCCCGCGAACATCGGGGCTCGCGAGGGCGATCACTTCGGTCTTGGCCCCGTCGCTTCCGACGGCCCGCTCGAGACCGAGATCGCTCAGGGCGAGCGACTTGATCTCCTTTTTCTTGGCCCCCATGATGCCTTTGAGCGAGGGGTAACGCGGCTCGTTGATCGATTTCGTGACGCTGATCAGAACCGGCGGCTTCACCGCGACGTCGATGTACCCGGTCTCCGTTTCGCGCTGTGCTTTCAGCAGCTCGCCATCGCTCTCGAGCTTGCGGACGTACGTCAATCCGGGGACGCCGAGATACTCGGCCAACATCCCCGGGACTTCACCCGTGATCGCATCGGTCGATTGCGTCCCGCACAAAAGCAGGTCGTAGCCGACCTTCTTGAGCGCCGCCGCCATCGCGTACGAGGTCCCCGCGACGTCCGAGCCTTCGAGCTTGGGATCGCTGAGCATCACCGCGTCGTCGGCGCCCATTGCGAGAGCTTTGCGAACGATCTCTTTCCCGGTCTCCGGCGCCATCGTGAAGATCGTCACCGTCGAGCCGTCGTTGCGCTTCTCTTTCAGCTGCAGCGCGGCTTCGATTGCGTACTCGTCGAACGGATTAAGGACGGTTTCGATCCCCGTTCGAACGAGACGCTTCGTCCCGGGGTCGATCCGCTTGTCGGCGTTCGTGTCCGGGACGAGTTTGACGGTAACGACGATTTTCAACGAGGGGGTTGCTCCTGACGCGCGAACCGCGCCCCGTTCTAGACGCCGAACGGGGGTGCCTCCCCTCTCTTTCGACTCTCGTTTCGCCTAGCGGAGTAAGCGTGCAACGCCGATGACGAGGATTCTCACCGAGCCGATCCGCGGCCCCGTTGCGTGGAGCGGAAGCGAGCTTGCCTCGGACGAGCGCTGGATTCGCCGACTTTCCTCTTCCCAGCTCGACGAGCTGGCGCGGGCGCTCTCCGCGGTGAACGCGCGAGCGATCCCGACGACCTCGATCGCCCGCGACGACTTCGAGCTCCCGCTCCTCGCGCGCGAGCTCGCGGCGGTCGCCGAGGAGCTCGAGGGAGGCACCGGCCTCACCCTGTTGCGCGGAATCCCCGTCGAGCGCTACTCCGAAGCCGACGCGGCGCGCATCTTGTGGGGTTTGGGGACGCATCTCGGAACGGCGATACCGCAGAACGCTGCCGGCGATCTCGTGGGTCACGTCCGCGACGCCGGGAAAACGCTCGCCGATCCGAAGGCGCGCGGTTACGAGACGCACGAGCGGCAGAGCCTGCACGTCGATCGTTGCGACGTCGTCGCGCTCATGTGTTTGCGCAAAGCCCACAGCGGCGGGATCAGCGACGTCGCGAGCACGGTGCGCGTGCACAACGAGATGCTCGCAACCTGTCCGTGGTATCTCAGCGCGCTCTACCGCCCGTTCGCGATCGACATGCGCGGGGAGGAACAACCCGGCGAGCCGCCCGTCTACTACCGCCCGGTCTTCAGCTGGTACGAAGGTCACTTTGCCGCCGGCGCAAACGCGACGTACATTCGGAGCGGTCAGGCGAAAATCGGTGCGCCTCTTTCAGCGGTCGAGGAAGAGGCGCTCGACGCGTTCTACGCGCTCGCAGAAAAACACAAACTGGCGATGGATCTCGAGCCCGGCGACGTGCAGCTCTTGAATTCGTACGTTACTTTGCACGACCGCACGGCGTACGTCGACGACCCCGACCCTGCGAAGAAACGTCACATGCTCAGGCTATGGCTCGCCGTCCCCAACCGCCGGCCCCTTGCGCCGGAATTCGGCACGTATCATTTTCGCGCGCAGACTTCCAGCTTCGTCCCCGCGGGGTCTTCGAAAAAGATCGCCGGATAAGCTTCGGGATCGGCGCTCGGCTCGACGTTGCATGCCCCGATCTCGGCGAGAAATCCGC
>JAFAMS010000158.1 GCA_019233165.1 Vulcanimicrobiota bacterium
CCAAAAAGGCGGGGTCGGAAAGAGTACGACCGCCGTCAATTTGGGCGCTTGCCTCGCTTTGCTTGGCAAGCGTATTCTGATCGTCGATATCGACCCGCAGGGCAACGCCACGACCGGTCTGGGGGTCGACAAGCGCGCCGTCGAGCACGACGCGTACGCGCTTCTGCTCGAAGAGATCGAGCCGACGAAGGCGATCCTCGCGACCGAAGTCGACAACCTCTGGCTCGTCCCCGCCACGCAGCATTTGGCAGGCGCCGAAGTCGAGCTCGTCTCCGCCTTGGCACGCGAAACGCGCCTGCGGCGGGCGCTCGCGCCGCTTGCCGGCGCGTACGACTACATCTTGATCGATTGCCCGCCGTCGCTCGGGTTCTTGACCGTCAACGCGCTCGTCGCCGCCGATCAAGTGATCATTCCGATTCAAGCCGAGTTCTACGCGCTCGAAGGGCTCTCGCAACTCACGACGATCATCCGCCGCATCAAAGACGCGCTCAATCCGAACCTGGAAATCCTGGGCGTTTTGGTGACGATGTACGACGGACGCACGCGCCTTGCCGTCGAGGTTCTCGACGAAGTCTCGCGCTTTTTCCCGGATCACGTTTTCAAAACGCAGATTCCGCGCAACGTGCGCCTCTCCGAAGCGCCGTCGTTCGGAAAACCCGTCGTGCTCTTCGACGTAAAAAGCCGCGGCGCACAAGCCTATCTCGACCTCGCGCGAGAGGTCGCGGCAATTGCATAATCATCATGCCCGCGCCTAAGCGCGGCCTTGGCCGCGGCCTCTCTGCGCTGCTCGGCGAAGAGAAATCGCTCGAGCCGAAATCCGAGCGCGGCGGGGTGGTCGAGATTCCGATCGACCAAATCGGCCCGAATCCGCGACAGCCGCGAACGACGTTCGATCCCGCAGCGCTCGAAGAGCTGCGCGGCTCGATCGCTGCGCTGGGTGTGGTCGTCCCTGTTCTGGTCCGGCGGCGCGGCGAACGCTACGAGCTCATCGCGGGCGAACGGCGCTGGCGTGCCGCGAGCGCTGCCGGATTGCGGGCGATCCCGGCGATCGTCCGCGACGCCGGCGACGTCGAGAGTCTCGAAGTTGCGATGGTCGAGAATTTGCAGCGCGAGAACCTCGATCCGCTCGAAGAAGCGATGGGCTTTGCGCACTTGATCGAGGATTACGGATTTACGCAAGAGCGCGTCGCCGAGCGCGTCGGGCGCAGCCGCCCGGCCGTGGCGAACGCGCTCCGCTTGCTCGCGCTCGACGAACCGATTCGCGCGTTGATTCGCGGACGCGAGCTCAGCGCCGGACACGCCAAAGCGCTCCTCGCATTCCCCGAGCGGGAACGGCTGGCGTTTGCTCGTCGCGCGGCCAAAGAAGGGATGTCGGTGCGAACGCTCGAGCGTCTCGCGCAACGGCGCAACACACCGCGCAAGACCGCGGCGCCGCGCAACGAAGACGAGAATCTGACCGCCGCCGCCGAGCGTCTGCGCTATCGCTTGGCGACCCGCGTGCAGTTCGTGCCGGCCGGCTCCGGAAGAGGCGGCCGGCTCGAGATTCGTTACACCGACGACGCCGACTTGATTCGCATCGTCGAGATCCTCCTCGGAGAAGCATGACCGTTTCGATTCTTTGCAAATCGGCAGCGACGCTCGCACTCGCCGCGTTCGCGCTCGTCGTCCCGCTCCCGGTCGCGGCCGCAGAACAGCCCAAAGGCCCTGCCGTCGACGTTGCGCTGCGCTACGTCCGCGCGGTCGCAAGCGGCGACTACGCATCGTCGTACGGGCTCTTAACGCACGATATGCAACGCTACTTCGGCGGCGTCGGGAATTACGCGTCGGTGTGGCAAGCGGATCGTTTCTCCGGGAAGAACGCGCAAGCGATCAAGGTCGCGACGAAGGCCGGCGCGACGCTCGTAACGATCCGAGAGGAGATCCGTTTCTTCGATCACGGCGTCCAAGCGGAGCGCGCCGGGAAGATCACCGTACCGTTCGTGGTCGTGAAAGAAAACGGCGCCTACCGCGTCGACGACGAGGGCCACCCGTACCGGTCCTTCGTCCCCTCCGGCGCGGTCGTCGAGCACGACGGCGCCTCGGTCACGGTCCGCAAGATCGCGTTTTACCTGCGCCGGATCGAGGTGACGCTGACCTTGGTCAACGCCGGACCCGGTCAGATCACGTTCCTCCCCTACGGCCGTAGCGTGCTCCGCGACGAGTCGAGCGTCTATCGGCTCTGGGAGACCCGTGACTGGCTCCTCACGGACCGCCAGCTCTTCCTGGGCCTGCGGCTCGCCGCCGACGCGCGGTATACCGGCCAGCTCAACTTCCAAGTCGACCGCCGCCTGGACGACCGGGCGCGGAGCTTCACCCTCACGGTCGCCCCGGCGCTCCGCGAGGGAGCCGACACCCCGCTCGAGTTCGCCCTACCGCCGATTGCCGTTCCCGCCCCCTAAAGGAACCGCATACGGGGAGGCGAAAACGCGGCTCGTCCGGCGGTGAAACTGAGAGAAGGTCCGTCGGCGTTTTTCCGTGCTTCACGGGAGTTTTTGTTGATGCGTCGTTTCGCCCTAACGCTCTTGGCGTCGCTCTCCGTCGTCGCCCTCTCCGCATGCTCGGGGTACGGCGGCACCGCGATCGGCAACGGGAGCTCCAGCTCGTTCGATCGGCTTATTTTCGAGACGCCGGCCTCGGGTGCCAACTCGGTCTTCAAGGTGGCGCCGCTTGCGACGTCGCCGCTTTTCGTCAGCGTCTACGGCTCGAAGTCGAACTTCAGCATCATCCAGGCCGACACGACTGCGACCTGGCAGGTGACCTACGCCGTCGGCTCGTTCCCGGCCCCGTACGTTGGGATCAACACTGCGGTCGGAAACATCACCTGCACCGCGCCCGCCGCTACCTCCGCGAATCCGAGCGCAGCGCTCGTCGTTCAGGCCTCGGGCGTCGCGTCGACCGTCACCTACACGCCGGGGACGTACTACCAGACGATCGGAATCAATCCGCCCGGTATCACCGCGGTCGCGCCGAATACGGTGCCTGTTGCGCCGTACTGCCTCAACGTCGTTGCGACGGCGACCAACGGGATGCAAGGGAGCTTCGTCGTCCTCGTCTCCAACTAACCGAATCGCGACCGATATCGACGGCGGGGGGCGCGTAGCGCTCCCCGTCGTGTTTTTATGCTGAGCGGGATCTATGCGATCGTCGACGCAGCCGAAGGGGAGCCGCTCGCGCAGCTCGCCGACGTCCTCGCGGGTGGCGTTCGCGTGGTCCAATACCGCGCGAAATCCGGTGTCCGGCGTGAGCTCCTCGTCGCGATGCACGAACGAGCGCGCACCGAGGGCGCGGTTCTGCTCGTCAACGACGAGCTCGCACTCATCGCCGACTGCGACGGCGTGCATTTGGGACAAGAGGATCTCGAGGCGATCGATTCCGGATTGCTCGCCGCACGCTGCGCGACGTCGTTGCTCGGGATCTCCTGTCCGGACGCCGAGAGCGCGCGCGCGGCCGCGGGACTGGGTGCCGATTACGTCGG
>JAFAMS010000335.1 GCA_019233165.1 Vulcanimicrobiota bacterium
GCGGCTTGCCGTCGAGCGTGCTCTCTTCCGCCTTGAGCTGTTTCTCCAAGCCTGCGAGCTTGCCGTAGCGCAGCTCCGCGACTTTATTGAGATCGTAGGCGCGTTCGGCTTGCTCGATCTCGCGCTTGGTCGCGTCGATTTGCTCGCGCAGCTCGCGCAGCTTGACGACTTGGCCTTTCTCTTGTTGCCAGCGCGCACGCATGGCGTCGCCTTCAGTGCGCAGCTCGCCGATCTCGGATTCGATCTTAGCCAGACGCGCCTTGCTGGCGTCGTCGGTTTCCCGCTTGAGCGCCTCGCGTTCGATCTCGAGCTGCATCTGCCGGCGCGAGATCTCATCGATCTCTTGCGGCATCGAGTCGATCTCGGTGCGCAGCTTGGCGGCGGCTTCGTCGACGAGGTCGATGGCCTTATCCGGCAAGAAGCGATCCGAGATATACCGGTTGGAAAGCAGCGCTGCGGCGACGAGTGCCGAGTCTTTGATCCGCACGCCGTGGTGTACTTCGTAGCGTTCTTTGAGACCGCGCAGAATTGAAATCGTATCGTCCACCGACGGTTGGTCGACCATCACCGTCTGGAAGCGGCGTTCGAGCGCAGCATCCTTTTCGATGTGCTTGCGATATTCGTCGAGCGTCGTCGCACCGATCATGTGCAGCTCGCCGCGCGCCAGCATCGGCTTGAGCAAATTGCCGGCGTCCATCGAACCTTCCGCTTTTCCGGCACCGACGACCGTGTGCAGCTCATCGATGAACGGAATGACCTGACCCTGCGAGCTGGTGATCTCTTTGAGCACGGCTTTGAGCCGCTCTTCGAATTCGCCGCGATATTTTGCACCGGCGATCAGCGCGCCCATATCGAGCGTCACGATCTTCTTCTCTTTCAGACCCTCGGGAACGTCGCCGCGCACGATGCGCTGCGCGAGCCCTTCGACGATCGCGGTCTTGCCGACGCCCGGCTCCCCGATCAGCACCGGATTGTTCTTGGTGCGGCGGGAGAGGACTTGAATGACGCGCCGGATCTCCTCGTCGCGACCGATCACCGGATCGAGCTTCCCTTGCGCCGCGGCTTTGGTGAGATCGCGGCCGTAGCGCTCGAGCGTCTGATACGTTCCTTCGGGATTTTGCGAAGTGACGCGCTGGTTGCCCCGCACGTCCTTGAGCCCGCTCAGAAGCTTGTCGCGCGTCGCGCCGACCGCTTTGAGCGATTGACCGGCGTCGGTATTCGACTCCGCGAGCGCGAGAAGCAAATGCTCGACCGAGACGTACTCGTCGCCGAGCTTCTTCGCTTCGGCGTCGGCTTGCGCGAGGACGCGGCTGAGCGCGGGCGCGACCGTGACGTGCGCCGCATCGGCGGTCGAGCCGCTCAGCCGCGGCAGACGCGCGACGTTCGCATCGACGGCGCGCCGGAGCGCGGCGACGTCGACGCCGGCCTTCTCGAGGATCGCCTTGGCGATGCCTTCGTCCTGATCGAGTAAGGCCGCGAGCAAATGCTCCGGCGTCGTCTGCGGGTTGTGCTCGGAGAGCGCCCGGGTGTATGCGGAGTTCAGCGCCTCTTGGACGCGCTGGGTCATCCGATCGACGTTCATATTATCACTCTCTACGACCGAGTGCTAACCGATTTGGTTTCGCTTGTTTGCTCGTCTTGCTAAGGGAGGCTACTCAGCATGGTCCGATTCACGCTCGACGGTCGTGCTTTCGACGGCACCAGCCTCGAAAGGCTGCCGGTTGATCCGCTGCGCGATCGGACGAAGGACCACGTTGGCGCAGAGGACGGCGAGCGCACCGATCGCAGCGTAGACAAACTCGCCGAACCCGGCGAGAACGCCGATCGCCGCCGTACACCACATCGTCGCGGCCGTGTTGAGCCCGCTGACGCTGAGGCCTTCGCGGAAGATCACGCCGCCGGCGAGGAAGCCGACGCCCGAGACGACGTAGGCGGCGATTTGCAGCTGGTTCGAGCTCATTCCGACCAGCGGCGCCGACATCACGAAGAGTGCGGCGCCGGTCGCGACGAGCGCGTTGGTTCGGAGCCCGGCGGTGCGCTGGCGATATTGCCGCTCGAACCCGACCAGCGTACCTAATGCGAGCGCGGCAAAGACGCGCAGCGCGAACTCCCCCGGCGTCATTTGGCCCCAGTTTTGAAGCGTTCGGCGCGCAGCTCGTCCTCGGTCCGCTCGAGCCGCTCGCGCAAGCGCTCGAACGCGAGATGATCGAGCGCTACGCCGGCGCCCGGCGCGAGCTGCGCGAGCATCGTCACCTCGCCGGGATCGAGCGTCGTCCCGTTGAGATGCGCGCCGTACACACCGAGCGCGAGCAGCTCGCCGCGGCAAAAGACCGGGACGAACAGGACCGGCGCGCACGAGCCCTTCGGCAAGCTTTCCGCCTTCCAGGCCGCGTCCTTCGCGCGTAACACCTTGCGGTCGGCGGTGAGATAGCGCACGACCGGCGCGTCGTCGGGGAATTGCTTGAGCTCACTCTCGTCCCAGCCGACGCTTCGCCCGCGCACGAAGATCGGCCGGTCCCCGTCGCGGTAGAAGACGGCCGCCGAGGCGAGGCGCAAGGCGCGCGCCGGTTCCTCGGTGAGCGCCTCGTCGATGCTTTCGCGATGGTTCGCGAACGACAACGAGCGCGCCACAAGTGCGAGATGTTCCTCGGCCTCCAGACGGTGGCGGAAAACTACGCGTTCGGCGAGCCGCTCGAGCGACGCGTGCAGCCGGTCGAGGACGAATCCCATCGCGATCGTCGCCGACGCCTCGAGGTAGAGCGCGAAGTGATACTCCGAGATAAAGCGCGAGGTGAGCCAATCGACGAGACTGACGAACGCGATCAGGATCGCGGTCAGCGCGCCGACGACGAGCGCTCGAGAAAGCACGAACTGCACGTCGATCAGGTTGTGACGGAGCGCGGCGTAGGCGACCGAAAGCGGCATCACGATCGAGATCGTGAGCGAAAGCGGAGCGACCCACGCCGGCCCGGGAAAATATTCCGGGATTTGCGCGACGAAGGCGATCAGCATCCCGGTGACCGCCCACTTTAGGCGCTGGCGCGCGACGCCGTGCGCCGAGAGATACGTCGCCAAGATGAAGAGCGACGCGACGAGGTAGTAGAAGAGCGCCGGGATCCCGTTGAGCAGCGAGTAGTGATCGAGGCCGTAGCGCAGACCTTTCCACGCGATGGTCGCGAAGTAAATTAGCGAGACGACCGCGAGCGCGCCGATCGCCGGACGCGCGCGGGCACGCCAGCCTTCGATCCGGTCGTGCGGGAACCGCAACGCGAACGGGATGATCGGAAAGACGCTCAGCCCTCCGAGGAACGTACGCCCGAAAAGCCAGAGCGGCGCGAAGATCGCGTCCGGCAAGAACGCGTAATAGTCCAGGGTTTCGTTGAGCGGAAGGATCCCCGCGCAATACAGCCAGAGCCACCACGTCATCGGCGCCGGCCGCATGAAGACGAGGATCGTGCCGACGGCGATGAACGCAAACGTCGAAACGAACGACGCCAGGATCAACCAGCGCAGGTTCACCGGCATCGGCTCGGCGACGGCGACGAGGCGAACCGTGCGTTCCTCGCTGCCGTGCAGGATGTCGAGGGTCAGCGCGTCGCCCGCGCGCGGGTTCATCAGCCGCAAGTGACCGGGGATCCCGAGATCGGTGAGGTCGGCTCGGTCGCCGGGAATGATCCCGGCCCGATCCGCCGGCGAGCCCGGCTCGACAGAGCGAATCAGGTTCTCGGCGCGGAGGATCCGCATTCCGTAGGATCCGTGGGTCCCCCAACCTTGCAGCGCGGCCGGCACGAGCAGTACGACGAGCACACAGCTCAACCCGACGACGAGATACCGTTGGAGAAGGACGCCCATTACATCTTGATTCGCTGCTCCAGGACGAAAAGCGTCCCGCTGAACGCGGGCGACGGTCCCACGAACGGTATCGAAGGAAGACCGTTAAGACCGGACCAGCGGATGCTCGCGAGGGTCGCCGTCGTCGCGCTCTCCTGCCACTGGGCCCCGAGCATCCCGACGTTCTGCGCGAAGTCGACGTTCGTGAACGCTTGCGCGAACGACCCGCGCATCGCATACCGGCCGTATCCCGCCGACGCGAGGAGATTCGGGCCGAAGCGATGCGCGAACGTCAGGACGTACGACGGCGCGAAATAGGAGACTGCGTCCTGGGGATTCGCCGCGTAGGCGCGCCGAAACATCGTATCTTGGTCGTAGTCGAGGGTGAGATCGCCAAAGGCGGGATGCCACGCGCCCCAAAGCACGAACTGATGTTGGTTGCCGAGCGTCGCGCCGGCATCGTTCTGCGGCAAGAAAAACCCGTCCACGAAGCCGGTTCTGTATGCGTTCGAGAATCCGATCGGATCGATTTGCTGGAAAAACGCAAACGACGTCTTCAGCTCGATCGCGCCACCGCTCAAGGAGTAGTGAAGCCGGTACCCTTGACGGTTGACGTTGACCGGGAAGTTGTTGATGATCTGATAGTTGGACTTCAGCCATTGCCCGGGCCAGGACCATGCGATGCTCCAAACGTTCTCGGGAACACCATACGGGAGCAAAGCCTGGGCGTAGTAAGGCTCGTTGCGATAGTAGTCGGCGCCCGCGCTCCAACGCCCGACGGTGCGCGAGATCGCCGCGTGGTAGTAGTTTCCGGGCTTGCCGGTTCCCGCTAACGCAACCATATCCGCCGCATACGTGGAGTGTCCGTACTCCAGAATGGCATCGAGCGCGCTCGTCGCATGGAATGCCGCCCGGATTCCCAAAATCGTCTGACGCTGACCCCCGATCGTGCTAACCGGCAAATCACCCTGCGGCGAGTGCACGATCTGCGGGTTCGAGCCGTAGAGCACGGTGGTCGCAACCGGCAAACCGCCGGTCGTGACTCCGACGACTTCGGCGGAATAGCGGGTGCCTTCTCCGTGATCGATCACGAGCGAGCCGATGTTGAGGCGCGCGCTCGTCCCCGGAAGCGACGGTAACGCTGCCGTCGCTGCCTCGACCGTCGCCAACCCCTGTTTGTAGACGGCGTCCATCCCGCGCAGCGGAAGCTGCGAAGCCGCGCTTTGCCACCAGTCGATGCTCGGCGCTCCCCCTCCCAGCGTTTCCGCGGTCGCAAAACCGATCGCCGGATTGAAGTTCGTTAGCGCCGGCTGCGTGAAGACGAACTGGTCCGTCTGTGCAAGATCGAACCATCCGCCGCGCACGACGAATTTGCCGTCCCGAGTCCCGATTGACCCCGAAAGGACCGACGCAACGATGGCCGTCGCATCGTCGCTCCCGGCATGCGTCGGAAACACGATGTGCAGCGGAAGCAGTTGCGAGCCGAGATGCGGATTCAGCGTCGGAAAGATCGATTCGCCCCAATACGAGGCGAGGGTCGAGCTTCCGGCAAGATAGCCAACGCCGAGCTGCGCGCTGATTTGAAACTGCTTGCCGGCATATGTGGGGGTAACGATGAGTGCCGACTCCAGCGCATTCCCCGGCGTAAGCGGCGCGCTCGAAAGCGTATCGTACGGCGTAAGCGGCGAAACCGGCGAACCGCCCGCAAAGCCCGGTCCCTCCGGCGGCGTCACGCCCGGCCCGCGCGTCCCCTGGCCAACGTACGTAGCGTGAGCTTCGATTGCGATGTGTATCTTCTGATCCGGCGTTGCGGACGGAGACGGCGAAGGCGTCGGCAGAGCTTGCGCCGCCGCGTTCCGGCCGCTTGCAGCGACCGAAAGGAGCAGCACGAACGCTGCGAGGGCGCCGCGGTTAGTCACGGCTCCCACGCACGAGGAGTCCCCACGGCCCGCCCGCGCCGCGTTCGATCGGTTGAAGTGCAAGGGACTGTGAGATCTTGCGATAGAGTGTGGTGAACAAGGCGCGCATGGCGAACCTCCTTTCCTAAATAAAAAAACCGGCGGCTCCTCGCCGACGGTCGATGAAATCCCGGAAGCCTCCGCTCCCGGCATCTCCTCTACGTCGAGTTTTGGCACCACACGCTATAGAGCCGGAGCTCAGCCGCGTTAGGTACCGCCTTGATTCGACGGTGCCTGGTCACCCATTGGGGTCTCTCGACCTTTCCGGGTAGCGGCGTGTCATCGTGTGGACGCCTCACCTAACGAGGAATCCTCAGCGATTTTAGGCCCGCTTGCCCGCCGCGTCAACCCCTACGGGGTCGTCCGAACGGACGTTTCTTGCAACGCGCAGCGTGCGCACGTCGCCGTTGCGCAGCGTGATCCCGGCGGCATCGAACCATTCGAGGAGCGGGACCGCGTATTTCCTGGTCGTCCCGATCAAGTCGCGGAAGCGCGCCATCGTCATCGTCCCTTCACTGCGCAGGACCGTCTCGACGCGCGCTCGAGCTTCGGCGATCTGCGTCCCCCGATACAGCGCGTCGTGCACTTTTACGAGTGCGCCGGTCGCAAGGAGCATCTCGTAGGCTTCGGCGACGCCGGGATTCTTGCTCGCGCGCAGCGCCGCGGTCACCGACTCGAGCGCCGCCGGGACGAGCGGAGCGTTTGGATCCACCGGGAGGGTTCGTTCGAAAAACTCGCGCTGCTCGGGTCGCAGCTCCGGGGTGAATCCCGGCGCGGCGTAATAACCGCCGCGATATTGCAGCCGCCCTTCGTCGACGTACGTTGCCAGGATGCGAACCACGAGCGGCTCGACGACGGCGAGGGCCTTCGCGAGCGCGACCGACGTGAGGCCCATCCGCCACGGCGAGTCGCGATGCGCTTCTCCGATCCGTTCGAGCCCTTTGCCGTAGAGCTCGTCGGCGAAGACGGCGTCGACGAAGGCGACCGGTTTCGCGAGCTTGCGCGCCGCACC
>JAFAMS010000369.1 GCA_019233165.1 Vulcanimicrobiota bacterium
CGTCGGTCCGCATCGCCGCGACGAAGAGCCGGTCCTCGAGCACGCACGCGAACGCGTACCCAAAGAGCGGGAGCTGCGGCGCGCCCGGACGTTCCTCGTACGCCGGGAGCAGCAGCCGCGTGTATCCCGCCGGCAAGAGCGCCGAGAGCGCGGTCCTGCGCGCCGCGCTCCTTCCGTGCCGCAAAAGTGGGCTGCGCGCGGGAAGCATCGCGGGGACCGTCCCCGGCGGAGCGGGGATCAATTCCTCGGGCAGGACGGCGCGCACGATCCCGCCGTCCGCGAGCGGCTCGCGCGTCGCATCGAAAAAGATCCGCCCGCGCGCGTCGGAGTACGCGAGCCCTACGTTCACGCTACGACGAGGTCGCGCGCCCCCGTGTGCTCGACCGGGCCCGTCAACGACGCGTCTGTGCGGCCGTTCCAGGCGACGATCAGCGTACCGCCGGGAACGTGCACGGTGACGGGCGAGTGCACGCGGCCGGCGGCGATTGCCGCAGCGGCGCTCGCGACGATCCCCGTCCCGCAGGCACGCGTCGCTCCGGCGCCGCGCTCCCAGTGGCGGACGCGGAGCGTCGAGCGATCGGCGACCTGCACGAAGTGGACGTTCGCGCCTTCGGGAAAGCTCGGATCGCGTTCGATCGCGGGGCCGAACGTCGCTACTTCGATCCGATCCGGATCGTCGACGAAGACGACCGCGTGCGGATTGCCGACCGAGACGGGGACGACGCGCCAGCGCCGGCCGGCCGCGCGAAGTTCCCGTTCGCGCTCGACGCTGGGAACCGGATGCCGCGTCTCGATCGCATACGGTTCGCGCGAAACGAGGCGGGCGCCGATCGTGCCCCCACGCGTCTCGATCAGAAAACTATCGCCTTCCCCTCGCTCTTCGAGATAGCGCGCCACGCAGCGGATGCCGTTGCCGCACATCTCGGCTTCCGTCCCGTCGGGATTGAACATTCGCATCCGCACGTCGGCCTCGGATTCGCCGCCGGTCGGCGGGAGAATGACGAGCAAGCCATCGCTCTCTCCGGCGATCGCTCCGGCAATCGACGAGTACACAGCGTCCTCGTGCGACGCTTCGGCACGCACGTCGAGGAGCGCAAACCTATTTTCCGCCCCGTGCAAGAGCTCAACATGAACCGAATACACGATTGCTAAGACCCGACCGGGGTCTTTTCTTCTTCACCCTGCAGCACGGGGGCGGCGAACGGCCCTTGCGGCGAGATCGTGGAGACCGCGTGCTTGTAGATGAGATGCGTCTTCCGTTCGTATTCCAAGACGATCGTGAACGGATCGAAGCCCTTCACGACCCCGCGCAGCTGAAAGCCGTTCATCAAGTAGACGGTGACGGGAACGGCCTGCCGCTTCACTTCGGAAAGATATGCGTCTTGAAGCGGCTGAGGGCGCGCGTTCATGGCAAGCCCTTCGGCTCCGGCGGCGCTATCCTTCTTCACCAGCCGGGGAGCGTCCGAGCAAGCTGCTCGACGTCGTCGTAACGGGAAATCCGTACGAGCTCGGGCTCGGTGCGAAACCACGTCGCTTGTCGCTTTGCGTAGCGGCGCGTCGCGCGGTACAACTGCTCGCGCAGCTCGCCCCGCGTTGAGAACCCGCGCGCGTACGCGAGCGCTTGCGGATACCCGACGGCATCTGCGGCGATCGCGTCGGCGCCGACCCGCTCGGCTTCCTCGACCAGGCCGGCCTCCAGCATCCGGTCGACGCGCGCGCGGATCCGCTGCTCGAGCTCGACTTGCGGAATCTCCAAGTACGTTTTGACGAACGGGATTCCGGCGGTGCGCAGATTGCGCCGTTCGGTGTGACGCTCGCCGCCGAGTGCGGCCTCGAGCGCGCGTACGACCCGGTAGCGATCGGCGGGCTCGATCGCGCTCGCCCGCCGCGGATCGCGGGCGGCGAGCCACGCATGCAAGACGTCGGGCGGGTGGAGCTGCGCCTCGCGCGCGAGCCGAGCGCGCAAGGCTTCGTCGCGCGCGCCGCCGAGCGCGACGTCGCCGGCGAGCGCACGAAGATAGAACCCGGTCCCTCCGACGACGATGATCGGGAGGCTGGAGCGTTCGACGATCGCGAGCGCGTCGTCGACGAAGGCGGAGGCTGAGTAGCGCTCGTGCGGATCGAGGAAGCCGATCAAGTGATGGCGGACGGCGGCGAGCTGCGCCGCGTCCGGGGCGGCGGTTCCGATCGGCATCCCGCGATAGATCTGACGCGAATCGGCGCCGACGATCTCCGCACCGAACCGCTCGGCGAGCGCGAGCGCGAGCGCGGTCTTCCCGGACGCGGTCGGACCCGCCAGAATGAGTACGGAGCTCAGGTTCTTGCGAAGAGCCGGGCGATCGCTTCGGGTTCGAGACGCACGACCGTCGGACGGCCGTGCGGACAATGCATTGGGTTCCGGCAACTCTGAAGACGCGACGCAAGCGTCGTCATCTCGATCTCGGAGAGGCGGTCTCCCGCGCGAGCGACCGAGTGGCAGGCCAGCGACGCCCACACCCGTTCCTTATAGGAAAGCCCGCGACGATCGTCGTCCAAATCGCGGACGAACGCGGCGAGATCGAAGCGCCGCGACTCGTATCCGGCAGGCGTTGCGACGACGCGATACGCCCGCTCGCCGAACGCTTCGACCTCGAGCCCGCCCTGGCGCAGAATATCGAGGGCGTCGTCGAGCCGGTCGCCGAGCGCCGCATCGAGCTCGACGACCGCCGGGACGAGGAGCGGTTCGGACGGATTGCTCGCCTGTGCGTTGCGTTCGATCGCTTCGTACGCGATCCGCTCGTGCGCCGCGTGCTGGTCGATTAAGACGAGCGCCGAGCCGTCGGTTGCAAGAATGTACGTCGCGTCGAGCTGCGCGACGACGCGCAGCCTCGGTTCGTCGCTCGGCGCGGCCTCCGGAGAAAACAGCGACTGCGCCTGGGCGAGCGCTCCTCGAACCTGCGGCGGTGCAAATGAGATCGCGACGCCGCTCGAGACGAGTCGTTCCTGCGCGCCGGCGCGCAGCGTCGTCGCGAGCGAACCGCGCACCGTCTCGAACACCGCGCGGTCGTAGCGCAAGCGGACGTCGGTTTTCGTCGGATGGACGTTTGGATCGACGTGACTCGGCGGCAGAGAAAGAAAGATCACGCCGTACGGATGCCGCCCGCTCGTCGCGAACGTCGCATACGCCGCCGTCCAGGCACCCGAGAGCAACGTGCTGCGCAGAAGGCGGCCGTTCACGAAGAGGACCTGCAGGCGGCGGTCGGGCCGGTCGCTCGGCGGCGCGCTGATGAATCCGCTCACCCCGATCTCGTGGGCGCCGGGGGCCATCCGCAGCGGAACGAGTCCGGCAGCGTGCTTCGCGCCGAAGACGTGCGCGAGACGCGACCGCGTCGTCCCTTCGCCGCTTCCGCCGGGAAGGATCCAAACGTCGCGATCGTCGTGCGCGAGCGAGAACGTCACGTCGGCATACGCGAGAGAGAGCGTCGAAAGCCACGTCGAGATCCGCGCGAACTCGGCGCCCGCCGAGCGAAGGAACTCGCGGCGAACCGGAACGTTCGCAAAGAGGTCGCGCCCGAGCGCGCGCGTCCCGCGCGGAGCCGCGACCGGCTCGACTTCTCCGACCGTTTCGCCGTGCGCTTCGAGGCGAACGCCGAGCTCGGCGCCGGCGACTCGCGTTTCGAGCGTCAAACGCGCGACGGCAGCGATGCTCGCTAATCCCTCGCCGCGAAATCCCAGCGTTTCGACCCGCTGTAAGTCGCCGGGGGATGAGAGCTTGCTGGTCGCGTGACGCCGAACTGCGAGCGAGAGCTCCTCCGGCGGGATGCCCGCGCCGTCGTCGACGACTTCGATCTCTTCGAGTCCCCCGCCGCGGATGCGAACGGCGATCCGCGTCGCGCCGGCGTCGAGCGCGTTCTCGACGAGCTCTTTGACGACCGAAGACGGACGCTCGATCGCCTCGCCTGCAGCGATCTGACCGATCGTCTCTTCGTCGAGGAGCCGGATCACCGAAGTTGGTCGAAGAGCCCGGGCTGCGCGGCGGAGGCCTTGTGCAATCGCCCGCGCAGCGGCCGCTCGTCTTCGAGCGTCGGCCGCAGGACGAGCGCTTCTGCGATCTCTTTCGCCCGACCGATCACGCCGGGCGGCAAGCCTGCCATCTTCGCCACCTCGATCCCAAACGAGCGCGACGAGCTGCCGGGCAAAACGCGGTGGGAAAACACCGGCGCTCCCGTCTTCGTGTTCTCGACGGCCGTGATGTGGAAGTTCGAAACGAGCGGCCAGCGCTCGCCGAGCGCGACGAGCTCGTGAAAGTGGGTGGCGAAGAGAACCATCGGCCCGCTCTTATCTTGCTCGAGCAGATACTCGCAGATCGCCTGCGCGATCGCGAGACCGTCGACCGTCCCGGTTCCACGCCCGACTTCGTCGATCAAGAGCAAGCTTCGTTGGGTCGCGCGGCGGAGGATATTCGACGCCTCGAGCATCTCGACGTAAAACGTCGATTGACCGGACGCGAGGTCGTCGCCCGCCCCGATCCGCGTGAAGATTCGCTCGACGATACCGAGCTCCATCGACTTTGCGGGGACGAACGAACCGATCTGGGCCATCACGACCAGCAGCGCGGTCTGCCGAAGGTACGTCGACTTCCCGCCCATGTTCGGCCCGGTGAGAACGATGAACCGCGAGCGCTCGGTTTCGAGGCGCAGGTCGTTCGGAACGAAGTGCGTCCCTAAAATGTGCTCCATCACGGGATGTCTGCCGTCGTCGATCGCGATCCGGGTCTCGTCGACGAGGTGCGGCCGGACGTAGCCACGCTCGGCCGCGATTTGCGCGAGCGCGCAATAGACGTCGATCTCGGCGAGCGCGTCGGCGGCGCGCAGCAGATCGTCGGCGCGGACCGCGACCCGTTCGACTAGCGTCTCGAAGAGCTCGCCCTCGAGTTGCCGCTGCCGCGTTTGCGCGTTTGCGATCGCGAGGTCGAGCTCGCGCAGCTCGGGCGTGACGAATCGCTCGCCGGTGGTCAACGTCTGCCGGCGGACGTAGTCGGGCGGGACGGCGCCGAGATTGCTCTTGCCGACCTCGATCGCGTATCCGAATGCGCTCGCGTACTTGACCCGCAGCGAGCGGATCCCGGTTCGTTCCCGCTCGCGTTCTTCGAGCGCCGCGATGCGCGAGCGTGCGTCGGTGCGCAGCGCGACGGTCTCAGAGAGATCCGGATGCGACTCGGGGCGAATCACCCCGCCTTCGGCGAGCGTCGCCGGAGGGTCGGCGACGAGCGTCCGCGCGAGATCTTGCGCCATCTCGGTAAAGTCGCCGATCGCCGACGCGCACCCGCGCAACCCGGCCGGCAGCGCCGTCTCGCGCAGCACGTCGAGGAGGGGATCGAGGAGCGCGAGCGTCCGTTGCAGCGAGGCGAGATCGCGCGGCAGAACGCGCCGAAGCCGGATCTTCTGCGCGATCCGCTCGAGGTCGAAGCAGCCGTCGAGAAGCGAAGCGAGGGCGTCGCGGCGGGCGACATCGCCTACCAGCGTTTCGACCGCGTCGCCGCGCCGCTCGATTGCCTCGCGCTCGACCAGCGGGGCGAGAAGCCAGCGCGACAGCAGTCTCGATCCCATTGCGGTCTTCGTGCAGTCGAGCGTAGCGAGGAGCGTCGCCTTTTCGTTCTGGCCGAGCGCGCGCGTCAGCTCGAGATGCTTGCGCGAGCTGGGATCGAGCGCCAAGAAGCCGCGGCGCGCGTAGAACACCGGCGGTCGCAGCGCCGAGACTCGCTCGTCGCCGAAGCCGACGCGCTTGACGAACGACGAGATCGCATCGAGCGCGCGGAAAATCGCGGCGTTCTCGGAAGCGTCGAAGCCGTCGACGAGCGCGCGCGGACGACCGTTCACCGCCGCAAGCGACGACGCGGTGATCCGCGCTCCCGTGCTCTCGAGCGTACGCTCGAGTTCGGCGCGAAGATCGGGCGCAACATCGGCGACGACCTCGGACGGACCGATCCGCGCGAGCTCGGCATGCAGGTCCTCGAGCGCGGACTCTCCCGAGATCGCGGTTGCCGCGACGTAGCCGGTCGAAAGATCGGCCGAAGCGAAGCCGAGCGCGTCGCCAACGCTCGTTACGGCGCAGAGAAAGTTGTTCGCGCCGCGCTCGAGGAGCGGGTCCTCGACGAGGGTCCCCGGCGTGACGACGCGGACGACGTCGCGGCGCACGAGCTTGTTCGGAACCGGCGCGTCGAGCTGCTCCGCCAGCGCCACGACGCGCCGCTGCGCGACGAGCTTCGCAAGATAAGAATCCAGCGCATGATGCGGAACGCCCGCCATAGCAATCCGCTGCCCCGCACCCGCCTCCTTGGAGGTGAGCGCGATCGAAATCGCGCGAGACAACGTCTGCGCGTCGTCGCCGTAAGCCTCATAAAAATCGCCAACGCGCGAGAGCAACAGCGCCTCGGGATAGCGCGCCTTCATCCCGAAATATTGCT
>JAFAMS010000104.1 GCA_019233165.1 Vulcanimicrobiota bacterium
TTGCTTGCGAGAGCAGGTACCCGAGCGTTGCGCCGCCGCCCGCCGATGACGCGCCCTCGGGCTGGGCGCCGCCTTCGACGATGTAGCGGTGCTCCTCGGGGCTTAGACGCTTATCTTCACTCGGGTTTCGATAGAACAGATAGAAGAGCGCGAAGTAGATCAAGCTGATGATACCGGTTACGACGAACATCGCGCGCCAGCCGAAGTAGAACGCAATCGCGGCGACGATAGGGACGCCGATTACGTTCGAAAACTTCGCTGCGGCATCGAAGAGCGAAGTCGCGAGCCCGCGCTCGTTCAGCGGGAACCAGTAGCCGGTCGCTTTCGAAGCGACGGGAAACGCCGGCGTCTCGGCGACGCCGAGAATCAGGCGCGAGCCGAAAATGTGCCAAAAACCGCTCGAGACCGCGGTGATGAAGCAGGCGATCCCCCACATGAACGCGCCGAGACGACCAATCAAGACCACGCCGTAGCGATCCAGAAACACACCGATGGGTATCTGCAAGATCGCATACGTCCACGCGAAGCCGCTCAGGAGGTACCCGTACTCGATGTCCGTGATCCCGAAATCTCTCGAAAGCGAAGGGTGGGCGACCGAAAGGTTCACGCGGTCGAAATAATTGATGAGGATCCCAAATCCGAGTAACAGCCCAATCCACCAGCGCAAATTGCTCGCCGGCCGGCTCATCGTTGCAGTCGCCATCGCACCCTCCCCACGGCCTTCCGTACCCATAGTCCGACGACACGTCGTACGGTTGCACCCCGGAAACCTAGCCTGGGAAAGCGAACGGTAACGGCAACATAATGAACTTTCTCGATCGCCTGGAAACGACGCTCCGAGTGCGCGGGGGATACCGCCTCTCCGGCGAGGTCGCTACACACGGCGCCAAGAACGCCGCGCTCCCGATCATGGCCGCCGCCCTGCTCGCGAAGGGGACGGTGACGCTCCACCGCGTCCCGCGCATCACCGACGTCTCGGTGATGTGGTCGCTGCTCGAGGCGCTCGGGGCGAGGCTTCGGCTCGAAGACGAGCACACGATTACGATCGATGCGACCAACGTCGGGACGGATCGCGCGCCCTATACCCTGGTCCGAAAACTGGCGGCCTCGTTCGACGTCACGGGACCACTGCTGGGCCGCTTCGGCCGCGCTGAGGTCCCTCTCCCCGGCGGATGCGTCCTGGGAACCCGCGCGACCGACATGCACGAAGCAGCGTTCCGCGCGCTCGGCGCGCAAGTCAAGAACGAACACGGCTACCTCGTCGCCGACGCCGGGGGAAAGCGCTTGCGCGGCGCCACCATCGCGCTCCGAACCCCGAGCGTCGGCGCGACCAAGAACGCGATGCTCGCCGCCGTCACGGCGATCGGCGAGACGGTCATCGAGAATGCGGCACTCGAGCCGGAGGTCACCGATCTCGCTCAGTTCCTGGAAGCGATGGGCGCGCAGATGAAGGGAATCGGAACCGAGACGCTGGTCATTCATGGCGTCCGCGAGCTGCACGGGGTCGAATACACGATCATCCCCGACCGGATCGTCACCGGGACGCTCTTGATCTGCGGCGCCGCGACGCGCGGCAACGTCACCGTCACCGACTGCGTCCCCTCGCATCTCGAGGCGCTACTGACGAAGCTGTCCGAGTGCGGCGTCACGGTCTCGGGCGGCAACGATTACATCTCCGTCGATGCGAGCACGATCACAGGCGGCACCGATATTTTGACGGCGCCCTATCCCGGCTTCGCGACGGACTTGCAGCCGCCAATGCTTTCATTGCTCTGTACCTGTCCGGGGACGAGCGTCGTCGAGGAGACGATCTTCAACGCCCGTTTCTCCTACGTGAACGAGCTCGCACGGATGGGCGCCGACGTCCGCGTCGCGATGGAGAGCAACACCGCGCTAATCAAAGGTACCGAGCGCTTGACCGGTGCGCCCGTCGAGGCACCCGACATCCGGGCGGGCGCCGCCCTCGTCGTCGCCGCCTTGGCAGCGGCGGGTGAAACCGAGATCATCGGCTTAGAATACATCGATCGCGGTCACGAGCGGCTCGAGGAGATGCTCAGCGCGCTCGGCGGACAGGTGCAGCGCAGCAGCGGGATCACCCCGCTCTCCGAACCCGCAGGGCTCTTCGAAACGAGCGAGTACCCGAAAATCGCGATGTAGACCCTTCTGGTTTAGAGCTGCGTCCTCGTCTTAGTTAGGAGCTCCCCTGGAAATCGGAATCGATCTCGGAACTGCGAACGTGCTCGTCTTCGTCAAAGGAAAGGGCATCGTTCTGCGCGAGCCGTCGGTTGTCGCAAAGGACATCCGCACCAATAAAACGCTCGCGGTCGGTGAAGAAGCGCGACAAATGCTCGGGAAGACGCCGAGCAACATTCAAGCGATCCGTCCGCTTCGCGACGGCGTCATCGCCGACTTCGAAGTTACCGAGGCGATGCTGAATTACTTCATCAAGAAGGTCACGCGCAATCGCTCGATCTTCGAAGTCCTCTTCAAGCCGAAGCCGGCGGTGACGATTTGCGTCCCGGCCGAGATCACGAGCGTCGAGGAACGCGCCGTTCGCGATGCCGCGAAGCTCGCCGGCGCGCGCAGCGTCGACATCATCGAGGAGCCGATGGCGGCCGCGATCGGTGCGGGGCTCCCGATCGAAGGTCCGTCCGGAAACATGGTCGTCGACATCGGCGGCGGGACGACGGACGTCGCGGTGATCTCGCTCGGCGGGATCGTCGTCTCGCAGTCGATCCGGGTCGCGGGGAACAAACTCGACGAAGCGATCATCCGTCACATCCGCCGCGTCTACAACTTGATGATCGGCGAGCGAACCGCCGAGGAGATCAAGATCAAGATCGGATCCGCGTACCGGCTGGAAAACGAGCTCGCAATGGAGATCCGCGGGCGCGACCTCATCAACGGCTTGCCGAAGACGGTGAAGATCACGAGCGAGGAAGTGCGCGAAGCGCTCTCGGAGCCCGTGCAGGCGATCGTCGAAGCGGTGAAGTCGGTGCTCGAAAAGACGCCGCCCGAACTCGCCGCCGATATCATCGATCGCGGCGTGATCCTCACCGGCGGCGGTGCGCTGCTGCGCGGGCTCGACACGCTCCTTGGCGAGGTTACGGGGATCCCGGTGATCGTCGCCGAGGACCCGATGTCGTGCGTCGCCGTCGGCACGGGCCAGCGCGTTCGCGCCTAGGCCCGGCGCGCTCTTAGCCATGCTCGCGAGCACGATCGACGCTCGGCGCGAATCTCTGGAGCGCGTGCTCGATGAAGTTGCCGCCGTCGTCGAAGGCGGCGGCATCGTGGTGTATCCGACCGACACCGTGTACTCCGTCGGCTGCGATCCGTACGAACGCGATGCGATCGGGAAGATCTACGCGAGCAAGGCGCGGCCCCAAGAAGGGCCGCTGAGCTTGTATCTTGCGAGCGTGCAGGAAGCGCTCGAATACGTCGGCGCCAACCCGTTCGCCGTGATGGCAGTGCGGCGCACGATGCCCGGCCCGATCGCGCTCGTCGTGCCGCGTCCCGCGTTCATCCCAGAACGCGTGACGTGGGGGAACGACGGTCTCGGACTGCGGGTCCCCGACCATCCGCTCGCGCTTGCAATTTTAGAGCGTTGCGGTCCGTTAGCCGGTACGAGTGCGAGTCGCGGCGACGACCCGCCGTATGCGGGCGACGACGACCTCTCGCTTCTCCCGGACTGCGACCTTGCGGTGCTCGACGGCCCGACGCCGCAGCGCGCACGTTCGACGATTCTCGACATCACTCGATCCCAGCCGCGGATCGTCCGCAACGGGGTCATACCGGCAGAGGTCCTGGAAGAAAAGCTGGGTACGACGATAGCCCGGCCTTACGATCCCAAGCAATGAGACGTTTTTTTCTCGCGCTTGCGCCGCTCGCGCTCGTGTTGCACGCGAGCGCGGCGTTTGCCGCCGCTCCGACTCAGGCGCCGCATCCGCCCGCGCCCGCCCCCGCGGCTGCCACGCCACCTCCGAACGCGGGCGCGCGCTTGGACACCGGCGTCTACACGGTCGAGGGGCAGAACCTCACCTGGAACCAGCGCACCGGCGAGTTCACGATCCCCAAAGATGTGAAGTTCACGCAGCCGGGGACCGACGTGACCGGCGATCAAGCCGCCGGGAACTCCCTGCAGAAGAAAGTGACGATCACGGGGCACGTCGTGCTGCACAATTCGAAGCCCGTCTCGTCGGTAGGCATCACGACGCACGCCGCCTCGGCCGAGCCGCAAACGCTCACGACCGACAAGCTCGCGATCGACGGTCCTGCAAAGATCTACACGGCCGACGGCAACGTGAAGTTCACGCAGGGCACGAAGACGGTCACCGCCGCTCACGGACAGCTCAACCAAACGAGTCACTTGCTCGAGCTCAGCGGAAACGTGCACATCGATGACGCGTCGAGCGGCCAGTCGATGATCGCCGAAAACGTTACCTACGACACCGCCAACGAGACGGTCACCGCGACGGGGAAACCGTTCCAAATTCGCGCGCCGGTCCAAAGCGAGGCGCCGGCACCCGCGACCGCCGCGCCGAGCCCGAAGAAGAAAAAGAGGTAGCCGACGCAGTCGCTCTTCGGCGACGGGCCGCAGCCGGGACGCGGACGCTCGAGAAAACAAGCGCCGGCGAGCGCGCCGCTCGCCGCGCGCATGCGCCCGCGAAAGCTCGACGATTTCGTCGGCCAAGAGCATCTCGTCGGGGAAGGACGCGCGCTGCGGCGCGCGATCGAAAGCGACACCGTTCCGTCGATGATCTTGTGGGGTCCGCCCGGGACGGGAAAGACGACGCTCGCCGAGATCATCGCGAGCTCGACCGGCGCGCACTTCGTCGCGCTCTCGGCAGTGAGCGCCGGTGTCGCGGATCTGCGCAAAGTCGTGGCGGCGGCACACGAGCTGCAGAAGACCGGCCGCCGCACCGTGCTCTTCATCGACGAGATCCATCGTTTCAACAAAGCGCAGCAAGACGCGGTCTTACCGTACGTCGAGGACGGCACGGTAACGCTCGTCGGGGCGACGACCGAGAACCCCTCGTTCGAAGTGATCTCGGCGCTGCTTTCGCGCTCGCGCGTCTTCGTGCTCTACGCCCTGCGAGACGACGAAGTCGCTTCGATCGTCGACCGCGCGCTTGCGGATTCGGAGCGCGGGCTGGGCGGAAAGAAGTTCGTCCTCGAGCCCGCCGCGCGCGACGCGCTCGTCAACCTCTCGAACGGCGACGCGCGCGTCGCGTTGAACACGCTGGAATTCGCCTCGACCCTCTCCTCCGACGGCGTCATCGCGCCGGCGACCGTCGCCGAAGCGCTGCAACGGCGGGCAGTCGGTTACGACAAAGCAGGTGAGTCGCACTACGACACGATCAGCGCGTTCATCAAAACGATTCGCGGGAGCGACCCCGACGGCGCGGTCTACTGGCTCGCGCGGATGCTCGACGGCGGCGAAGATCCGCTCTTCGTGGCGCGGCGGCTCGTGATCTTGGCGAGCGAAGACGTCGGCCTGGCGGATTCGCGCGCGCTGAGCGTAGCGGTCGCCGCGCAGCAAGCCGTTCACTTCGTCGGGATGCCCGAGGGATTTTATCCGCTCGCGCATGCCACGCTCTACCTCGCGAAAGCGCCCAAGAGTAACAGTGTCGGCCGCGCGTACGGCGCAGCGATGCGCGACGTGCAGGAAACCCGCAACGATCCAGTGCCCCTGCATCTGCGCAATGCTCCGACGGGTTTGATGAAGCAACTCGGCTACGGCAAGGACTATCATTACGCGCACGACGACTACTCGATCAAGCAACAGAATCTGCCGGAGAACCTCAAAGGGCGCAAGTACTATGACCCCGGCGAGCACGATCGGTAAGGCCGGAAAAATGAAACCGGCCGGATGGTATCCGGCCGGTCTTTCCCGTTGCTACTTCTCGGAGTGTGCAATGGAGCTTCGCACGAGGGTCATGGTAGGCTGACGCTCTGAGAGTGCTCTGAGAAATACTGATGGATCGCACGTATCTTGATTACGCCGCCACGACGCCCGTTCGCCCCGAGGTCCTCGAGGCGATGCTGCCGTTCTTCGCGCAGGCCGCCCACAACCCGAGCTCTTTGCATACGGAGGGGC
>JAFAMS010000473.1 GCA_019233165.1 Vulcanimicrobiota bacterium
CGGCGAAGCCCGAATCAAGAAAGTTGCAACCGACGCCGGCTTCACGCGATTCCGGCGCGCGACCGAGACCCCGTTCAACATCGTGTACGAGATCAAGCCCTAGGCCGAAGGAGGCAATCATCCAACAGCGGCGGCGCACTCGCGAACGGATCGGCATCTCGCCGTCGCGCCAACAGACCGAGCAGGCGTTCCTCGACGCGGCGGAACGCCTGCTCGTCCGTCATGGTTACGCGCACATCACGACGCGCAAGCTCGCGGAAGAAGCGGGCGCGAATCACGGGCTCGTCCACTATTACTTCGGCTCGATGGAAGAGCTCCTCATGCAGGTCTTGGAGCGCTTCACCGATCGGATTCTCGAGCGGCAGCGCGCGATGTACGCGGCAAAAGACGTCCCATTCATCGAGAAGTGGAGGACCGCGATGCGCTACATCGACGTCGATCTGGCCTCCGGTTACCCGAAGGTGTGGTACGAGCTCCAGGCGATGGCCTGGGACAGACCGGAGTACCGCGCGCGTGTGGCCCACGTCACGGAAGAGTGGGACGCGGTCCTTACCGAAGCGGTCGGGAACGCGATGCACGATTACGGTCTCGACACGAAACGATTTCCGGTAGAAGCGATGTCGACGCTGGTCCGGACGTTCAACTCGGGCATTTTGCTCGAACGGCTGAATGGCGTCGATATCGGTCATGCCGCGCTTCTGGAGATGGTCGACGAATGGCTCTCCTCACTCGAGCGGAAAAAGAGCCGCTAAGAGCTTGCCGGCCGCATCGGAGCGGCCACGCGGACTCGGGCGGCGTCAAGGTTTTCTACGAGGTCTTCGGGGATGGCCCGAAGACGATCGTGTTCGTCCCGCCGTGGGCGATCGTCAGATCGCGCATCTGGAAAACGCAGGTCCCGTTCTTCGCACGGACGCATCGCGTCGTCACGTACGACGCGCGCGGCAGCGGCGAGTCCGATAAGGCGCCCCGGCTCGACTATTCGGACGATGCGTATGCGGCCGACCTGCTGGCCGTCCTCGACGAGCTCGAGCTCCCCTCGGCGATCGTCGTATCGCTCTCGTGCGGGGCGCGTTACGCGGCGCTGGTTGCGGCAAGAAAGCCCGAGCGCGTCGAAAAGCTCGTCTTCATCGCACCCGCGTACCCGCTCGCGGCCGCGATCCCCGAGCGTGCCGCTGCGGCCGAGCAATTCGAAGCCGTTCTCGACTCGCACGACCGCTGGCACAAGATGAACCGCCACTATTGGCGCGACAACTACCGCGACTTCGTCGAGTTTTTCTTCGCCGAATGCTTTTGCGAGCCGCACTCGACCAAACAAATCGAAGATGCGGTCGGGTGGGGACTCGAAACGACGCACGAGACGCTGGCCTCGACGGTCGCTGCTTGGAGCATGAGCCCGGAAGAGGCCGCGGCGGTCGCCGCACAGATCCGCTGCCCGACGCTCGTCATCCACGGCGACGACGATCGGATCATCCCCTATGCGCGCGGCGAAGCGCTCGCTCGTGCGACCGGCGGCAAGCTGCTCACGATCGCGGGTGCCGGACATTGTCCGCAAGCGCGCGATCCGGTCGCCGTGAACCTCGCGATCCGCGACTTCATCGAACCGCCGCATCCCGTTCGCTGGACGCGCGGGCGCAACCGCCGCAAGCGCGCGCTCTTCATCTCGTCGCCGATCGGCCTCGGCCACGCGCAGCGCGACGTCGCAATCGCCGATGCGGTGCGCGCGCTGCATCCCGACCTCGAGATCGAGTGGCTCGCCCAGCATCCGGTGACGACCGTTCTCGAAGGACACAAGGAGCGGATCCATCCCGCGAGCCGCCTCCTCAGCAACGAATCGTCGCATTTCGAGCACGAATGCGGCGAGCACGATTTGCACGCGTTCCAGGCGCTGCGCCGGATGGACGAGACGCTCGTCGCGAACTTCATGGTCTTTCACGACGTCGTCCGCGAGAGCGATTACGATCTCGTCGTCGGCGACGAAGCCTGGGATGTCGATAATTTCCTCCACGAGAATCCCGAGCTCAAGCGGACGCAGTTCGCGTGGCTGACCGATTTCGTCGGATTCTTGCCG
>JAFAMS010000476.1 GCA_019233165.1 Vulcanimicrobiota bacterium
CTCGTTCGAAACGACCAAAGGAACGTACGTCTCGCTCACCGGAACCGTCGATGAGGTGCAAAAATGATCCGGAAGAAGATTCTCGCGCTCGTTGGAATCGTGGCGTTCGTCTTGGCTTCGAGCGAGTTGTCGTCCGCACGCGGTTTCGGCGGTGGCGGCTACGGCGGGGGCGGGTTCGACCGCGGGGGTGGCGGCAGTTTCGACCGCGGCGGCTTCGATTTCCACAACGACGGCGGCAGCTACCATCCGGGCGAGGGCGGGACGCACTCGAGTACCGGTCCCGGCGGGACGCAGCGGACGACCGACGTCTCGAACACGGGGAGCGGCTACAGCCGTCAGACGACCGCGACGAACGGCGATTACAGCCGGACGACCGGCGGCTCTGCGAGCGACAACGGTAACGTTAGCCATTACAGCAGCGGGTCGAGTCCGTACGGAACGCACAGCAGCAGCACCAGCGGAAACACGCAAACCGGCAACTACAGCCACAGCGGAAGCGGGAGCGATCAATACGGTTCGTACAGCACCTCGGGTTCCGGGAACGCGTACAATCACACGTATTCCGGGTCCGGGACCGCGACCAACGCATGGGGCCAGACGTACAACACCTCGACGTACGCCAACAACGGCGTCGTCTATCACGGTGCGGCCGTGACGAACCCGGTGTACGCCGGATATCCGGCGTGGGGTTGGAACGGCGGTTACCCCTGGTACCCGGTCCCGACGTATTGGGCGGGAGGCTTCTGGGGCGGCTTTGCCGTCGGAGCGGCGACGAGCGCCGTCGTCTACGGCTCGCTCGTCGCGCCGAACAACGTCACGGTCACGTCGTATCAGGTGCAGCCGGAGAGCCCCGGCGCAAAATTGCTCGAGAGCTACAAGCTCACGCAGGTTCCTTGCGGGCCGCCGAACCTGGTCGTCATCTACGGTCCGAGCAATAGCGTCATCTGTGCGAAACCCAACGCGCTCGTCGCTGCGGGCAACTACAGCGCCGACTCGAAATCCCTGACGCTCACCTCCGAGAAGGCCGCCACCTAAAGGCCGCGTAGCTCCCGGGGATGCGCCCCGGGTCGTCGCCCCCGACTCCGCCTCGCGAAGCGCCGCGAGCCTTCGTCCTGGGCGGAAACGCCAGCACGCTCGCGTTTACGTCGAGCTTCCGCCCCGAGGGACGGCAACTGACGGTTTGGCTCGTCCCCCTTGCGTGGACGCCGATCGGCGTCGTGCAAGGCGAGGCGTGGCAGAAAGTCAACATCGCCGCCGACAACATCGCGGGATGGACCGACGAAACGTTCTCCCCCGACGACGGTCATGCGTTCGTGACCTCGCTCCGCGACGCCGAGCTTTTGACGCGGACCGAATGGACGTCGGAACCCCCGAGCGAGCTCCGCGAATCGATCATCTTGAATCCCGAGGACGTCCCTGAAGACGTCCTCGACGCGCTCTCGCAGCCCGCGGAGCCGCTCGTGACCTGCCAAGTATGCCGCCGCACGTGCGTTCGCGATCACTTCGTGTGGAACGAGCGGCAGCTTTGCGCCTGGGATTTTCACGCGCTCGTCTTCGGGCGCCGCGGACCGTGGCGCAACGAGCCCTACGAAGAGCGGCTGTGGGAGACGATCCCGCGTCCGGCCTACGTCGCTCCTATGCTTCTCGAGGAACAAAACGTCGATCTCGTTCTGGCGCTCGGCGGCGTCGACGAAAGCGTCGCGCGTCACCTCATCGACGAGTTGATGCGCGGCGCGGCCGGCGGTGCGTACCTCGCCGTCCGTAGCGAAGCCGGCCTTTCGCTCTTGCGCGAACGTCCCGCACCGTCTTGAGCGGCCGTGCGATCGCCCGGCTCGGCACGCTCTTTGCGGTGCTCTTCGCCGTCCTCGCCGTCGCGCAAATCTGGCTACAGGTAATCCAGGGACCGCGAATTGCCTCGAGCGCACTGAACCCGCGCCGTTCGAATCCCGCGGAAGGCCGCGGCGAGATCGTCGCGAGCGACGGAACCGTGCTCGCAAAATCGGCCGGGACGAAGCGCGTTTATCCGGAAGGCGCGCTGCTGGCACAAGCCGTCGGCTACGTCTCGCAGCGGTACGGTGCTGCCGGACTCGAGGCGAGCTTCGACCGCTTCCTCGCCGCGCCGGCGTCCGAAGGCGACCCTTTCGAGCAGCTGCGCACGATCTTCGACCCGAGCGCCCGCGAACGAAAAGGCGCTCGTTTGGTCACAACGATCGATCTTCCGACGCAACGGATCCTTGAGGAGGGCCTGGCGCGCTACGCCCGCGGCGCCGGGATCGTCCTCGATCCCGCGACCGGCGAGGTCCTCGCACTCGCGAGCGTCCCGAGCTTCGATCCCAACGAGCTCGATGCGATCTTTTCGACGCTCGCGCACGATCCGGCGAGCCCGCTCCTCGACCGGAGCACGCGCGGTCTCTATCCGCCCGGCTCGACGTTCAAGATTTTCACTGCTGCGACCGCGCTCGAAAGCGGCGTCGTCACGCCGCAAAGCACGTTCCAAGACGACGGGGCGCTCGTCGTCGGCGACTACACCGTTCACGACGACGAGGGCGAAGCGACCGGGACGCAAGATCTCGCCGGCGCGTTCGCGCTCTCATCGAACGTCGATTTCGCGCAGATTGCGCTGCGAATCGGCGTCGACCGTTGGTTCGACGCGGCGGCGCGGTGGACGCTCGGCCAACGAATCTCGTTCGACCTTCCCGCGGAGCGCGACCGGCTGCCGCCACGCGCCGACGTGCTACCCGGCGTCCTCGCTCAACTCGGTTTCGGGCAAGCAAGTTTGCTCGTAACGCCGCTGCGCATGGCGCTGATCGGTGCGACGATCGCGAACGGGGGTACGATGCCACGGCCGATACTCGTGCGCGAGATCGATAGCGGCGGGCGGCGCGTCGTGACGCCGCGCGGGACGCTCGCGACTCCGA
>JAFAMS010000012.1 GCA_019233165.1 Vulcanimicrobiota bacterium
GTGATCGGCGGCGTTGTCACGACCGGCGCCGCGGCGGTTCAAGATACGAACGGCCACGGCACGAATGTGGCCGGAATCGCCGCCGCGCAAGCGGACAACAATTACGGTTTCGCCGGCGTTGGGTATGACGCGGGGCTGCAGGCCTACCGGGTCTTCCCGAGTGCGACCGCGTCGAGCGACTGTCAGCAAGCCGACACCGCCGACGAAGCGCGAGCGATCGCGGATGCGGTCGCGCACGGCGCGTCGGTTATCAACCTCAGCTTGGGTTCGCCGCAATCACAGGGCGCCGATCAGGCCGAACAGCAAGCCGTCGAGGCCGCGGTCGCGAGCGGCGTCGTCGTCGTTGCGGCTGCCGGAAACGAAGGCTCGGCCCAGCCCGATTATCCCGGCGGATATCCGGGCGTCATCGCGGTCGGCGCTTCATCGACGACCGACAGCGCCGCCAACGATTACGCCGCGATCACCGGCGAGACGGTAGCCTCCTATTCGAACTCGGGGCCGACGCTCGTCGCGCCCGGCGGCGATCCGCAAGGGACGTCGGACAAGGACACCTTGCACTGGATCGAAGGCTACGGAACGACGACCGCGGCGTTCGCGCGCGACCAGTGCTCCGATCGGGGCGGTGTCTGCCGCGTCCTGTTTGCGGGGACCTCGCAAGCGACGCCGCAAGTGAGCGGCGCGGTCGCGCTGATGCTCGCGGCGCACGGCGGTCCGCGCTCGCTCTCACCGGCGGCCGTCGCGCAGATGCTGCGTCAGACCGCGGACGTTCTACCCGGGATCGATGCAGCGCGTCAGGGCGCGGGGCGGATCGACGTCGGGAACGCCGTCGCGGCGGCGCGGCGCTAGCGCGAAGCTAGTAGACGAGAAACGGCGTCTCGCGTTTGACCTGTCCGTCGACGGAGACGTTCAGCGAATAGATCCCCTTTGAGGGGATGATGAACCCGCTCAGATCGGTCGGGAACGATTGGCGAAAGCGCAGCCCCGGAACGTAATTGATCGGGCGCGTGATATCCCAATTGATCGTGAAGACGCCCAGACTATTGCCGTCTTCTTCGACGATTTCGGCCGTAACCGTCGTCGCGGTCCCGAAGTCCGTTCCGTCGGCCGAGATCACGAGCCCGCAATTCGCCTTGAGCGCCCACGGGAACGGGCCGTCGGCCTGTACGGCATTCGCCCCGACGCCGATCAGATTGATCAGGTTGTGGTTGCCGTCCATCCACTCGGCGTGCGCGCAGAGTAAGACGGCGTCGATCTCTACCACGCTACCCCGTCGTGCGGCGACGGCCCCGGGGGGCCCTCTAGCCGAGGTCGAAAGTGTGATCGAATGAGCATCCGCCCCCGCGGCGGTGAGTCGCTCGCCGTCGAGTTGCAACGAGACTGGGGACTGTTCGTCCTGCGCGGCGCCGTCGTACTGGCGATCGGCGTCTTCGCGCTCGCGCGGCCGAGCCAGTTCTTCTTCGCGCTCGTCACGTTCGCCGTGCTTGCGATCGTCGGCGGCGTCTTAGCGATCGTCCATGCGATCCGGCTCTCGAGCGACCACGGCTCGGGACGCGCCGTTTTCTTCCTCGAGGGTCTCGCCGGGATCGTCCTCGGCGTCATCGTCTTCCAATACATTCACAAGACCTTATTCCTCGCATACACGGTCGCGCTTTGGACGCTCTTCGCCGGGCTCGCGATGCTCGCGCTCGTGCTGCTCGCCCGAGCGACATTGCCGCTTGCTTGGCTTTGGGGATTGCTCGGTGCTGCTTTTGTCGCAGTCGCGTGTTGGCTTCTGCTGTACCCTGGGGCCGCCACCCTTGGTCCTTCCTTTATCGTCGGGTTGCTCGCGACCGCAGTCGGCCTCGGGCTCATCATCCTCGGTCTTGGATTGCGCACCTCCGGCGGAAGCACGCACTAAGCCGAAGAAAAACTACGGATGATCGTCAACAACATCGAGATCATGTTCGGCGGCCAAGCCGGCGACGGCAGCTTGACGACGGGCGATCTCATCGCCGGCGTCTTCAAGCGCATGGGCCTTGAAGTCTACACGTACAAAGATTTCCCGTCCCGGATCCGTGGCGGACACACCAACTACGTGATTCG
Source organism: Vulcanimicrobiota bacterium (assembly GCA_019233165.1). Taxonomy (GTDB): domain Bacteria; phylum Vulcanimicrobiota; class Vulcanimicrobiia; order Vulcanimicrobiales; family Vulcanimicrobiaceae; genus JAFAMS01. The sequence continues at coordinate 2,083 of JAFAMS010000012.1, forward strand.
CGCAGGCGAGAGCAAGAATTACGGGATGGCCGACTTCGTCGACGGACTCGTCGCCTTCGATTTAGAAGCGGTCGAATCGCACATCGAAGAGATGCGCCCGGGCGGCTTCGTGATCTTCGATAACAGCTCCGAGCAGGTTCCCGAGAATCTTCGGCGATCCGACGTCAACTGGTACGAAGTCCCGCTCGCCAAGATCGCAAAGGACGAGCTGAAAGCCGAGATCGTTCGCAACACAATCTCGCTCGGCGTTCTGGGGCGCCTGATCGCGATGGATCCGGAGATCGTGCACGCCGACGTGGCGGCGCTGTGGCAGCGCAAAGGCGAGAAAGTCGTCGAGATGAACGTCGCCGCCGTTACGGCCGGGGAACGGTATGTTGATGAACACTTCGCCGACCGGCCCAGCGGCTACGGATTGCGCTCGGGCGCGGACGGCGATCGTTTGTTGATGATGGGCAACGACGCGATCGCGTTCGGCTCGCTCGCCGGCGGCTGCCGCTTCATGTCAGGCTACCCGATTACGCCGGCCACCGACGTCCTCGAATGGATGGCAAAGTATCTTCCGCGCGATGGCGGCGTCGCGATTCAGGCCGAGGACGAGCTCTCCGCGATCAACATGGCCCTCGGCGCTGCGTTCACCGGCGTTCGCGCGATGACGGCAACCTCCGGGCCCGGTCAGTCGCTGATGACGGAAGCGATCGGTCTCGCGGGCGTCCTCGAAATCCCCGTCGTCATCGTCGAGTGCGCGCGTGCGGGTCCGTCGACTGGGATGCCCACGAAAACCGAACAGAGCAATCTCAACCACTTGATTTTTAGCGGACACGGAGAGATTCCGAAAGTCGTGCTCGCACCCGGGACGGTAGAAGAATCGTTCTATCTCGCCGCGCACGCATTCAACCTGGCCGAAAAGTACCAGCTTCCGGTGTTCGTTCTCACCGAGCAGGCGCTGTGTCAGAGCAAAGCGACGCTCCCGTTGCTCGAGTTCGGAGCCATCGAGATCGATCGCGGCAAGCTGCACTCCAACGGAAAACTGACGTTCGGCGAATACAAACGCTTCGAGTTCACCCACGACGGCGTCTCACCGCGCGCTATCCCAGGGACCGAAGGCGGGATGCATCTCGCGGCCGGCTCGGAGCACAACGACGCAGGCGTCATCACCGAGAATTACCGCAATCGCGAACGCATGATGGAGAAGCGGATGCGGAAGCTGGAAACGATGCGCGAAGATCTGCCGAAAGGCAACGTCCTCGGGGACCCGGCGGCCGAGATCGCGATTCTCGGTTGGGGCGCGAACCGCGGTCCGATCGCCGAAGCGCAGGATCGCCTCCGCGAGCGCGGGATCGCGACGCGATTCCTCCAGCTGCGAACCCTTTGGCCGTTCCCCGACGACGAAGTCCGCAACTTCATCGCCGGCGCGAAGCACGTCTTCGTCGTCGAGAACAACTTTACGGGACAGCTCGAACGGCTCATTCGCGCGGTCGTGGGACCGCTCGCGCACATGCACGGCGTGCGCAAGTACAACGGTCGCGCGTTTCGTCCGATCGAGATCATCGAGCCGATCGAGGAGCGCGCCAAAAAGCCGATCCTAAAGGCAGTGGGAGCGTAGTCATGGCCGGCGTTTTGACCCCGAAGGATTTTGCGACCGCGACGCCGTCGTGGTGGTGCCCCGGTTGCGGCGATTTCGGCGTCCTCTCGGCGCTGAAGTCCGCGCTTGCGGAGCTGGGAAAACAACCCAAAGACGTCGCGTTCGTCTCGGGAATCGGTTGCTCCGGAAAGATCAGCGGCTACCTTCATTCCTATGCGTTCCACGGCGTGCACGGCCGGGCGCTCCCCGTCGCAACCGCGGTGAAGCTCGCAAATCACGAGTTGACGGTGATCGCGGCCGGCGGTGACGGCGACGGCTACGCGATCGGGGCCGGACACTTCATTCATGCGGTGCGCCGCAATCCGGACATGACGTACATCGTGATGGACAACCAGACGTACGGCCTCACGAAGGGACAGAGCTCGCCGACGAGTCAGACCGGCTACGTCACCGGGACGAGCCCGAACGGCAATCCGGAAGCTCCGATCAACGGCCTCGCGCTCGCGCTTGCTGCCGGAGCGACATTCTTGGCTCGCGGCTTTTCCGCGCAACCCAAAGCACTCGTGGAGCTGATCAAGGCGGCGATCGAGCACAAAGGCTTCTCGATCGTCGAGGTCGAGTCGCCGTGCGTAACCTACAACAAGATCAATACGTACGCGTGGTTCAAAGACAACGTCTACAACGTCGCCGAGGCCGGACACGATCCGAGCGACAGGAACGCGGCGTTCAACGTGCTGATGGCCGAGGGGAAATTGCCCCTCGGGATCATCTATCGCACCTCGCGACCGACACTTGAAGAGCTGGCGCTCAAGTCCGCAGTTCCCGTCGTCAAAGCCGAGCTCGGATCCGACCTCGCCGGATTCGCGAAGCTCCAGGAAGCGTTTCGCTAGCGCTTAGTTCCCGATCGACTTGAACGTCTGACCGCCGGTCACGTTCTTGTTCTTCCCCGGCGGATGAGTGTTCGGCGTCGGCGACGCTAGGATCTGGTACATCATGTCGGGCGTCACGACGACCGACTGGTTCCACCACGGCGGCGGCGTTCCGTAGCCGTTCCACCGGCGGCGGTTATTGCCGTTGTTTCCGTTATTGCCGTTGTTGCCGTGCTTTTGACCGTTCGCACTGGTCCCGCCGCCGCCCGAACCCGGGCCGCCCGAACGCGCACCGCCGCCTTGCGATGAGCCGCCCGAATTCTGTTGTTGCGCGCCGGCGAATGCACCGGTGGCGAAGACGACGGCGAAGGCGAGAAGCATCGACCAGGCTCGCATGCGCCCGGACTTCGCTCCCGCGTCCTCCTACGCCCGCAAAGCGAGCCCGAGTTGCGCGATAATGGCGTCGGTCACTTCCGTCGTCGTCGACGTCCCCCCGAGATCAGGGGTTCGTACCCGGCGTTCGCTCAGAACGTGCCCAACCGCGCGCTCGACCGCCTTGGCGGCTTCGGCCTCGCCGAGCCATTCGAGCATCAGCCCCGCAGCGAGGATCGCCGCCGTCGGGTTCGCTTTGTGCTGTCCGGCGATATCCGGCGCGGAGCCGTGGATCGGCTCGAACATGCTCGG
>JAFAMS010000110.1 GCA_019233165.1 Vulcanimicrobiota bacterium
GCGAGCTGTTTTTCAAAGACGTTTCCGTAGCCGTGCAAGAGCACGAGACCTTCGCCGCTCTTCGCGCTGAAACGGTCGATGAAGAGTCCGGTGCGGGAGAAGAAGACGTTCGCGAGCCCCTGCTGCCAGTAGAAGTCGTAATCGACCGCGCTCGTCGCGAGCAAGAACTGGTGCTCGCGGACGTCGATCATCTGTCCGGGTTTTAAGCGCAGCGCGACGATCTGACCGGGCGCCTCGCGCGAGAGCGCGATGTTTCCCGGGCCTTGCGCGGTCGAGATGAAAATCTGCAGTCCGGCGAAGAACCGCTTCGCGGCATTTTGGATTCCCATGAACCCGAGCGTGACGTTCGGCTGCTTCCAGAGCAGGATGTGGTGCTCGAAGTAGATCGACTGCTGGCGGCCGAGCTCGATGTCGACGGCGGGGACGAGCTCGCCTTCGATGCGGATCGTCATGTCGCCGAGCGTGATCGGTTCCTTGGGATTGTCGGTCTCGGGGACCGGTTCCGAATACGACCCGACGCCGATCGCCGCGGGCGCCGGTGCGCCGCAATTCGGGCAGAAGCGCGCTTGATCGGGGATCGCGGCCTGACACGATGGACAGTTCATACCGATAGAATCTCCAGGGACGGCGCGCGATAGAGCTCGCGACGCGTTGAGGGGAGTGGGACGCGCCCTTCGGGATCGGGCTTCGCGAGCAGCGACTGAAAGAGGCCCATGCGTCCGCGATTGAAGCCTTGTGCGCTGCCGGACATGTAGAGCCGCCAGATGCGATAGGTGTGTTCGTCGGTCGCCGCGATTGCGGCGTCACGGTTGCGCTCGAGGTTTGCAACCCAATCGCGTAGGGTCCGCGCGTAGTGCTCGCGCAAATTCTCGACGTCGCGAACCTCAAAACCACTCTTCTCGGCGAACTCGAGCATCGACCAGATCGGAAGTAGTTCGCCGTCGGGGAACACGTAGCGCCCCATGAACCCGCTTACGCGATAGCTCTGGCGGCGGGGATTCTGTTCGGCGATGCCGTGGTTGAGGAAGAAGCCCCCGGGCTTCAGCGCGCGCAACGCCGATTCGAAGTAAGTCCGCAGGCGCGAGCGTCCGACGTGTTCGACCATCCCGACGCTGACGATTTTGTCGAACGTCCGCTCGCCCAGGGAACGATAGTCGAGGAGCTCGACGGCGGCGCGCCCCTCGAGTCCCGCCGCGGCGATCCGCCGCCGCGCCTCGTCGTGCTGGCGGCGACTCAGCGTGATGCCGAGGGCGTTGACGCCGTAGCGCTGCGCGGCGCGGATGACGAGCGCACCCCAACCGCAGCCGATGTCGAGCAGCGTCTCTCCCCGGCGCAGCCGCAGCTTCGCGAGCGTGTAGTCGATCTTCGCACGCTGCGCTTCATCGAGCGTCTCGACGCCTTCGTCGTAGTAGGCGCACGAATAGACCAGGTCTTCGCCGAGGAAGGTCCGATAAAACGCGACGGGCTGGTCGTAGTGGAAACCGATCGCCGCGGCGTCGCGTGCCGGCGAATGAACCTTCCCGCGGAGCCGGGCGCCGCGCGATTCGCCGGCTGCCCGGAGTTTGGGGAGTCGCATGAGGCGTAACGCCACGCCGGCCGCAGTCGTGCGCGAGATTCCGTCGACGGCCCGCGCCATCGTGTCGACCGCGGCTTCGACGTTCCCCTCGATATCGATCAAACCGTCGACGTACGCACGCCCCGGATTCAGATCGAACGGCGGGGAGAAGATGAAGCGCAGCGCGGCTTCCGAGCCGATCGCCAGGACGAAGCGAGGGCGTTCGCGCTCGCCCAGATACGCACCGTCCCAAAGCCGCACGCCGAAACTCCAGCGGGCCGGGGGGCCGAAGATCAGCTCGAGCACGTCGCGCGCGATCGATCTCACGCCCTGGGGATGCGCCGCCGGGAGGAAGACCCCTTCGCAAACCGGGAGCCATGGGCGTGCCGCCCGACACGATCTACCTCGGCGACCATCGCGCGATCACGCGGACGAAATACGGGATCAAGATTTTTTTTGACACCCGTGATCTCAGCGTGGGGATCCCGCTCGCTCTCGACGGCGACTGGGAGCCTTGGCTGAGCCCTTTTCTGCTGAGCGTCGTTCGGCCGGCCGAGACCGTCGTCGACGTGGGGGCGAACATCGGGTTCTACACGACGCACTTCGCGGCGCGCGTCGGGCCGACCGGACGCATTCACTCGTTCGAGTGTAATCCTACGCTCGTACCGATGTTACGCGACTCGATCGACATCAACAACCTCGCCGATCGCGTCACGCTTTACGACACCGCGCTCTCCGATAAGGAAGGAGAAGTCAGCTTCTTCCAGCCTGCAAAACATCAGGGGTCCGGGAATCTCCGCGGCGGCGGGCTTGAAAACGAAACGTTCACCGAGGTCAAAGTTCGCTCGACGACGCTCGATGCGGTCTTCACCGGAAGCGAGCCGCCGGTGCGCTTGCTGCACACCGACGTCGAATCCGCCGAGCCGCTGGTGATCGCCGGCGGCCACGGATTCATCGAACG
>JAFAMS010000203.1 GCA_019233165.1 Vulcanimicrobiota bacterium
CCGCCGATTTCAGTGAGGTTCAGTCCAAGCGAACGCGGCATTCCGGGACCGCCGCCCGTGAACGTGTACGCGTTCGCCTCGCCCGACGCCACGACGTGCCAGTACAACGCGATGTCGACGTCGCCGACTCCGTTCGCGACGCGGCCGATGTAGTTCCAGCCGGCTGGCCCATGGAGCGTCGCCTCGGTTCCGTCGTTCTGGAAGAATGCCGCCACGACCAAATTTCCGGGCGTCGGCGCCGAACGTAGGCCGCCCGTGATCGAGCTTGCGGGACCGCACGTGACTGTATTCGCCTGCAAGACGGAAGGCGTCGCCGTCGCCACGCTTTGTGCGCTCCAGCGGATTCCGCCCATTGCCGGAAGCGAGCGAGCGATCGAGAGGTCATTCCGCGTCGCCGGAAGGCTCGATCCGGCCCCGCACCCAGCCAGAAAAAACGCCGTCGATAACGCGGCGAGCGCGCGGATCTCTCTGCACATCAAAACAATCCCTTGACTTAAGGAGATGCCTCGGCGCGAGAGAATCGGCTATAATTCAGGGCGAACTCAACGCGTCAAGACTGCACACTAGACCGTCCGAGTTCAAAGTCGCGCGGCTGCTCTAACAGCCGCGCGATTTGTTTACATATCCTAACAAATCTATCCCCAAAAATGATAGGGACTTTAAGCCACACACGCACGTTCGATTGCCAGAACGCTAAGCGTGCAAGCGTGCCTTCGCAGGAAACAATCTCGCAGCCAGTCGCGTTCTCCGAGAGAGTCAAACGGCGACGCCCGTTAAGACCTCGAGCGAGCGGGAAAACAACACCCATTGAGCTGAGAGGGAACTTGCTGCACCGTCCCGACCTGCGCGCGAATTTGCGCGCGACCTACGACTGGATCGAACGTTCGCGCTCGCCCCGAAACGGCGGCTCTCGAGCCTACTACGCGCCGGTGCTCGGTTGGTCGCGCACCTATCCCGAGACGACGGGGTACATCATCCCGACCGTCCTACGGACCGGCGCAGTCCTCAAGGACGACGGCGCACTCCAACGCGCGCGCTCGTTCGGAGAATTTCTCGTCGACATCCAACAACCCGAGGGTGGCTGGTTCGGCTTGACCTGGCCGCCGAAGCGCAGCGCGGGGCTGAGCGTCTTCAACACGGCACAGATCCTCAAAGGCTTAACGGCGCTCGCGCGCGCGACGGACGAGCCGGTTTGGCTCGAATCGGCGTCACGGGGCGCCGGTTGGCTCGCCGGCGGCGTCGATGGGAATGGGATGTGGAGCGCGGGCGGCTATCGCAGCGAGACGAATCCGAGCTACTACACGCAAGTCGCTTGGCCGATGCTCGAAGTGTGGGCACTCACCGGCGAACGCACGCTCCGGGATGCCGCGGTTCGCGTTCTGGAGGCGGCAGTTGCGCGCCGTACGTTGCTCGGCGGCTTTCGGGGCTGGGGGTTCGGCGCTTCGGACCTCGCCTTCACGCACACGATCGCCTACACGCTGCGCGGCTTTCTAGAGAGCGCGCGCCTTCTCGGCGAGTGGGAACGCTACGGCAAGCCGGTGTTGCCGGCACTGCGGCGGCTCGCTGAGGATGCGGTCGCCGGGCGCGGCCGGCTCCCCGGTGCGTACAGCGCGCAATGGGAGCCGGAAAGGTGGTACACGTGCCTGACCGGCAACGTCCAAATCGCGATCTGCTTGCTGCTCGCCGCGCGGCGCTGTAACGACGCGCTCTTTCCGACGGCAGCCCGCGCCCTCATCGAAGAGACGTGCCGTCAGCAATCGCTGCAACACCCGATTCCCGATCTCCGCGGAGCCGTCGCGGGCTCGGCGCCGATTTGGGGCCGCTACATGCGCGGGCGTTATCCGAATTGGGCGGCGAAATATCTGTGCGACGCGATCGTCGCCTTGCTCGAGGAGCCGGCAGGCGAAGCTTCAGCCGGCGCGCCGGCCGATCGCTGCCCGACGATGAGCGGCTAAGGGGAGCGGAACGCCGGCGCTGCGTCCCGGCCCCAGCGCCGGCCGCCGGTCGATCTGCGGTGCCATCTTCTGCACAGCGGCGTCGACCAACGCGCGCGAACGAAGGATGAGGATCAGCGAGAACGCGATCCACACGTACTTGTACGTCCAGGCCGAGATGAAGAACGACGCGATCGTCAGCCCGAAGAGCGCGCCTTCGAACGCGATACGCAAGTCATAGAAGCGCGACCCGGGTTGGATCGTGCGCAGCAAGCGGAAATGCGAGAACCAGCAGACCGCGAAGACCGCGAAGCCGATGACGCCGAGTTCGACCGCGAATTCGAGCGGCGTGTTATGCGCGGCGCGCCCCCAGCCGGCAAAGTGCGGCTGGAAGACGTGCAGGAAAGCCTGATCGTACGCGGCTGAGAACGTACCGGCGCCCGAACCCAAGAGCCAGTTCGAGCGCAATGCCTCCAGCGCAACCGCCCAAATCGACGTGCGACCGGCTCCTCCGTCGGTGACGCCTTGCAGGAAGCGGGTCAACACATTCGGCATGCCGAGTGCCAGACCGGCAAAGAACGCCGTGATGAGCCAGGCTTGTTTTCGGTATGCCGAACGAAGCGCGAAGTAAATCAGGATCGCGCCGATCGCGACCAACGCTTCCCGCGAACCGCTCAGGAAAACGCCGGTCGCGATCATTGCGGCCGCGAATCCGAAGACCGCCTTGTCCGCAAGCCGCCGCGCCGCCAAGAACGACATCATCAAGATCGCGATCGCCGGCAACAGCGCGTTGGCGTAGTGATTGGGGTCGATCCCTTGATGGCCGACAGCGATGTACAGCCGATTCCCGTCCTGGATCAACGACGGATTCGTCAAGAACAAGTAGATCCCGAACGCCGCCGAAGCTCCGCCGCCGACAATCGCCGCCCATGTGAGCGCGCCCAGGTCGAGGTCGTCGGCCGGCGTTATCGAGATCATCACGTACAGCGCGATTAGCTCGGCGTTTTGGGCGAGCCACAGCAAGCTTGCGTTCTGATCGATCGACCACACTGCAGAGAACGCGATCCATGCGATCAGGGCGCCCCAGGCAAGAAGGGTGCGTGGCGGCGGGACGGCGCGGCCACGGATGAGGAGCGAAATGACCAGCGATGCGCCGGCTACGAAACCGAGCGTCTTACTAATCGTCCCGAATCCGGGGATCACGGCAAGCTCTTCGAAGGGCGCAACCATCACGAGGAGCGCGTACGGAAAGATCAGCGGGCGCCGAACTGCAAGATAGAGCAGCACCGGAGCGACTGCGACCGCGATCCCGAATCCGATCCGCAACGGCGTCGCCGGCGCGATCACGTACGCGAGAAACGCCATCACGAGGGCGAGAGCGGCCCCGCCGAGGATCGTCGTCCGGTCGGCCCGCTCGAGAGCGGCTACCACGGTCTAAACCGCGATCTCTTCGCCCACGAGCGGCGTCCCGCGCGTGCCGAGCGCATACACGGCGAAACCTGCCAAGCGCCACACGTCGCGGTCGAAGAACGCATGCGCGTCGATCAAGACGCGGCGGCGCATCAGACGGCCGACCGCCTCCGGATCGATCCCCTCAAAGCAGTCGTGCGGCGTGAGCAGGACCAGCGCGTCGGCGCCGGCGGCGGCGCTTTCGAGCGAATCGCAAAGCGGACGGACGTAGCTTCCGGCGACTGGGTCGTAGACGCGCACGGTGTAACCGCTCTCTTCGAGCAGCTCGACGACGCGCGTCGTCGGGCTCTCGCGAGTGTCGTCGACGTTCGCTTTGTACGAGGCGCCTAAGAGCGCGATGGTCGCGCCGGAGCCGAGTGGGACGTGCTCGGCGATCCGCCGTTGGATCACGTGCGGCATCCGCTCGTTGATCCGGCGGGCCGCTTGAATCAGCTCCGTCACGAAAGGATTCGCGTTCGAAAGAAAATGCGGATCGACTGGGATGCAGTGGCCGCCGACGCCGGGACCTGGGCGAAGGATCGAGACGCGCGGATGGTTGTTGGCGAGCGAGATCACCTCGTGCGCGTCGACGCCGAGCTCCTCGGAGAGGAGCGCGAGCTCGTTGGCAAATGCAATGTTAACGTCGCGATACGTGTTCTCGACGACCTTCACCAACTCGGCGGTCAGGGCATCGGTGTAGTGGATCCGCCCGCGGCAGAACGAGCTGTAGAGCTCACCGGCGCGCTCGGCGTCGCCCGGGCGCCGGCCGCCGATGACGCGGTCGTTCTCGGTGAGCTCGCGGACGATTGCACCGGGGATCACGCGCTCGGGACAGTGCGCGATTGCAAGCTCGTCGGGATTCCGCCCGGCGGCGCGCAACGTCGTAGCGACGACGCGCTCGACCGTCCCGGGTGGAACCGTCGATTCGAGGACGAGCAATCCGGCCGGCGCCAAGTGCGGCGCGAGCGCACGTACGGCTTCGGCGACGAAGTGCAGGTCGGGACGGTGGCCGACAGTCGGCGTGGGGACGCAAACGATATACGCCTCCGCGTGCGGTAAGCGGTCGCAGAGCGTGAGGTTTCCCGATTCGAGCGCGCGGCGAACGAGCGCGCGGACGCTCTCTTCCTTGACGTTCGAGGCACCGTTCGCAAGCGCATCGAGGACCGCGGTATTGACGTCGTAGCCGTAGACGCCATGACCGCCGAGTGCGAGCATGGCGGCGGTCGGCAACCCGATGTATCCCAGCCCTTGGACGCAAACAAGCATGGTAGCTGCCCTATACCCGCTAGATCGAACGGTGGAACAAGACTTCGACGGCAGTCTTGACCACGATCATGAAATCCAAGAACAACCCCCAGTTCTCGATGTAGAAGAGATCGTGAGCGAGCTTTTCCTCGACTTCGTCGGCGGCGACGATGCGTTTGAAGTTGACCTGCGCCCAACCGGTTATCCCCGGGAGAACGAGGTGACGCTCGTCGTAGCGCGGATGGTAGGCGCGAAACGCCTCGACGAAAATGGGGCGCTCGGGACGCGGACCGACGATCGACATCTCACCGCGCAGGACGTTGAAGAGCTGCGGCAGCTCGTCGAGGCTGAAGCGCCGCAGAATCCGGCCAACGCGCGTCACCCGGCTGTCGCCGCGGATGGCGAAGCGCGCACCCGCCGATTCGGCGTCGAGGCGCATCGAGCGGAACTTGAGGATCTCGAACGGGACGCCGCCGCGGCCGACCCGCGTCTGGCGATAGAGGATCGGGCCCCCGTCCTCCAGCGTGATTGCGAGCGCGCACGCCAGCATCAACGGTGCCGTCAACACGAGCGCCACCGTCGCGATGACAAGGTCGACCGCGCGCTTCACCAGCCGCGCCGCCGGCGACGCCGCGCGCAATTGCCGGGGGACGATCAGCGCTTGGTGTCCGAGTGCATCGATGCCCAGCTGATACGCATACGTGCGAAGGCGCGGCGCGGCGAACGCGACTTGCAGATTCCATTTGCGCGCCGCGGCGAGCAGGCCGGGGATGTGACGGGGATCGGGGATCTCGGTGAAAATCAGGGTGTCGCACTCCCACCGCAGCGCCTTCACGAACCACGGCATCCGCTCGAAGGTCGACGCTCGCGTCGTGTCCTGGGTCGCCATCGCGATGTCGAGATCGTCGACGGCGAGCGAGAGAACGCGCGTGTTCGGGACGGCGCGAAGCTCCTCGCGCGCGGCGCGTAGACGCTCGTACGCGCCGACCAGCGCGACACGGCGGTCGCGTGCGAGAGCCTCGACGTCGCGCGCCCGGTGCGCGACCGCGCGCATCGTCGTGACGGCTGCGATCGAGATGCCCAGCGAGGTCAGCAGGACGAGCCGGGACGACGAAATCGAGGGGATCAGCGTGAAAAGAATCAGCTGCGGCGCCATCCCCAGCGACATCGCCGCGACGGTCGCATAGATTTCGTCCCGCATCGACATCGCGAACGATCGTTCGTACAGACCGAGGCGCTTGAAGATCCAGAACCACAGTGCGACGTAGATCGCAGCCGACAGCGCAACGTGCTCCGCGTTGACGTGCACGCGCGTGATCGCTTCGACCAGCCGCGTGCCCAACCACGCTGACAAGAGAAACATCACCAGATCGCCGGCGGCGATGATGATCGTCCACGTGCGCGAAAATCGCGATGCGCGTGGATGTCCTACGGAAATTACGGCACTCGGAGCGAACTGCTCGGCAACGACGGTCACGGCCACTGCGCCCTTATACACACTTTCAATGAAGTGGACTCAGCGTACGCAAGTCTCAGTCATAAGTGTTAGGTATATCCGGCGGCGCCGTCTGATGCCAATCCGAAGCAGTCGTGGGCCAAAGGTCCCAGCCTCTTGAGGCCCAGGCTCTAGTCAGTTCTTACTTTTGAACGAGTCCTCTGCGAGAACGAGGTGAATCTCGATGTCGCTCGTCACAACTTGCGTCATCGCATTTTGCCGCCGCACGCGCAGGCGCACGGTCGCCTCTTGGGGAGCCAAGAGACGCGAATCGTACGCCGTTACGGTGCGCGACGTTTCGTCGTACGGAGACGCCCCGGCGAAGCTGACCTGTGAGGTGATCTCCAGCTCCGCCGTCGAGCCGGCCGAGCGCAGGACGCGATACTCGACTTTTCCCTTCGCAAGCTTCTCCTCGATCGGCTCCCGCCAGTACGCGCCTGCAGTCAGCTCGTGATCGAACCCGTCACGCCGCAAGAGCGCGCATAAACGCCGTTCCTCTTCGAGCACCGTAGCTTTCGGGTCGTACGAAAGCGACCCGTCGCGAAGGATCGCAATCCGCGCCTTGGGTGCCTTGCGCTCGGTACCCTCGACCGACGCGTCGACGACCAACCCGCCGTCTTTCGTTACCGCGACCACGTCGATTTCGATCCGTTCGGCGCGTTTGTCGACCGCCTCGCTCGTGATCTGCGGCGCATTGTTCACGACCGTCGTCGACGATTGCCCGCGGCGGACGCGCGGCGGTGAGATCACGATGTTTGCGGTGTCCGACGTCAGCAGCGTCCGATAGCTCACGTCGTAGGTCAGGTGGCGCAACGAAGGGAGCGCGGCGGTGTCGGCGCACAATGCGGCCGCGAGGATCGCTTCCAAGATCCTCATGCGCCGAGTTTACTGCTGTGGGAACGCGTATGTGAAGCGGTACTCGCCCTGCACCGGCGTGCAGCCGGCGCGCGCGGGAGCGTACGCGACCAGGCGAGCGGCATCCGAGACGGCTTGGTCGAGAACCGGATCCCCCGACGACGCTGCGACGAACGTCCCGAGCACGTTCCCGCCGGGGCCGACGAGGACGGTTATCGCGGTCGTTCCGTGCGGGCGGTGCAGCCGCGACTGATCCAGGACGACCGGCGAGATCGCGCCGAGCGGGTGTGGCGGGAGGTCCGGCTGGGCGCACGCCGCGTTTCCTTGGGCAGGCGCCGGGGGCGGTGGCGGGACGACCGGTTCCGGAAGCCCCTGCGCTCGCGCGCGCCGCCGCGCCTCGACGAGCTGCATCTCATAATGAAGGCCGGCTCGCTCCGCCCCAGTCGCGTCGTGGGGACAGTGCTTCGCGGCCGCGTCCGCTTGCGCGAGCTCTTTGGCGGCGGCGCGCCGGTGCGCTTCAGCCCCGGCGGGATCGTCGACGAAATCCCCGTTGCGGAACGCGGTCCAGTCGGACTCGGCCCGGCGCAGCGCCGCGGTCGCCGTCCGGCAGGGCGGGGGAGGAGTCGCGGGCGCAACGGCGGCGGCGAGCGCAAAAGCGGCAATCATCGGCGCTCAGCGTAGAATGGACCTCATGGCCGTGGCAACCGGAGTCCAGCGCACCCAGCTCTTCATCGACGGACGATTCGTCGACGCGGCCGGCGGCGAAACGTTCGAAGATCGGGCGCCGGCGACGAGCGAGCTGCTCGCGCACGTCGCCTCCGGCGGAGCGCGCGACGTCGATCGCGCCGTCGCTGCAGCTCGGCGCGCCTTCGACGGGGGTCCTTGGCCGCGCATGCCAGCAGCGCAACGCGCCAAAGTCTTGCGCCGGCTCGGCGCGCTCTTGCTCGAGAACGCCGACGCGCTTGCAAAGCTCGAAGCGCGCGACGCCGGAAAGCCGTTCAAGGAGACCGCGCATCGCGACGTGCCGCGCGCCGCCGACAACTGCGCCTTCTTCGCCTCGGCGATCGAGCAGCGCGCGCAGCAAGTGACCTTCGATCGCAAGCCGTTCCTCGGGAGCGAACGCGAGATCGTGAGCCTCGTGCGCGAAGAGCCGGTCGGCGTTTGCGCGCTCCTCACGCCGTGGAATTCGCCGCTCATGCAGGCAACGTGGAAGATCGCGCCGGCGCTCGCGGCAGGGAATACGTGCGTCCTCAAACCGTCGGAGCTGACCCCGCTCTCGACGCTCAAGCTCGCCGAGCTCTGCAGCGCCGCCGGCGTCCCCGACGGCGTCGTGAACGTCGTCACCGGTTTCGGCGCGGATGCGGGGGCGCCGCTCGTTGCCGATGCACGGGTTGACGCCGTCGCGTTCACCGGGAGCGTCGCGGTCGGAACGGCGATCAACGTCGCGGCCGCGCAGACGCTCAAGAAAGTCACGCTCGAGCTCGGCGGAAAGTCGGCGAACATCGTTTTCGACGACGCCGACCTCGAGCTCGCGCTCGAGGGAAGCGTCCTGGCGATGTTCCGCCACAGCGGCCAGGTGTGTCTGGCCGGGACGCGGCTCTTCGTGCAAGCCGGGATCTACGAGACGTTCGTCGAGCGTTATCTCGAGCGCGTCCGTGCGCTGCGCGTCGGCGATCCCGAGTCGCCCGAGTCCGATCTCGGTCCGCTGATCAGCGCGCCGCATCGTGCGCGCGTCGAGGGGTTCATCGAGCGCGCGCTCGCGGAAGGCGCGACCGCGCTTCTGCACGGCGGCCGTCCGGCTCACGCGGAGCTCGCGAACGGGCACTACCTCGAGCCCTCGATCTTCGCTCCGCCTTCCGATGAGATCGCGGTCGCGCGCGAAGAAATCTTCGGCCCCGTACTCTCGCTCTTCCAATTCGAGACGCTCGACGAAGTCGTTGCGCGCGCAAACGACACGCGGTTCGGGCTCTCCGCCTACGTCTGGACGCGCGACGTCGGAACCGGGATGCGCGCCGCGGAACGCCTGCATTCCGGGATGGTCTGGATCAACGGCTACTTCATCCGCGACCTGCGTCAGCCGTTCGGCGGCGTCAAGGAAAGCGGCCTAGGCCGCGAAGGAGGCCGCTGGAGCCTCGACTTCTTCACCGAGCCGAAATTAGTGTGTATAGCTTACTAGGAGAACGCTTCGATGTCGTACGTCTCGCCGGTTAACGTCGTTCCCGCTCACATCCCGGCCGAAGATCTTAAGACCTTCGGGACGCTGGAGTCGTACGAGGAATACATCGAGCATCAGGCGCGCGACAGCCGCGAGCTGCTCGAAAAATACCGCGCGGCGAAAGTCCACGACCCGCAGCTCTCCAAAGAGTACCGCGCGGCGATGAAGCCGATCATGGTGACGACCTGCTGGGGCGAAGCGCAGACCGCGAGCCAAGTCGCGCAGATCATGACGAAGACGAACAAGCCGTCGGTGCAGTATTTCTACACGACGCACGCAATCGACGAGACGCGCCACACGCAAATCGAATGGCGTCGCATCCAAGATCTCGGGCTCGCCGACTCGCTCGACGTCCCGTACGAACAGACGGAGCTCTTCCGGTTCGTGAACGGACTGCCGACGTTCTTGGAGATCGTCTACGGCCAAGTCTGCACCCTCGAGGCGTACTCCGCGCACGTTCTCTTCAACTCGATCGCCGATCTGGCGCGCGCGAACGGCGATCTTGCGACCGCCGCAACCTACGAGCACGTGATGCGCGACGAAGTCCGCCACATCGGGACGGGGTTGCGGCTCGTCAACGAGGCGGTCGAGACGGCGCCGGACCCCGACGAGGCGCGCTTCCGGATCCTCGACCTCGAAGAGAAGCTGCTCCCGATCACGATTCGCAAGCTCGGCCGCGACTCGGTAATCGCGCAGTCGCTCTTCGACGCCGGCTTGATCCAGAGCAAGACGAAGTTCGAAGAAGACGGCTGGCGACAGTTCAAGATCTTCCGCTCGAAGATCACCGCGC
>JAFAMS010000385.1 GCA_019233165.1 Vulcanimicrobiota bacterium
TCGGCTTGACCGCCCGCAGGGTCATTAGAAAGCAGAGCGACTGATTGCGCTCCCGCGCGAGTGCCTCCTTGACGGCCGCGATCGAGCCGCCGGCGTACCGTTCGCGAGCGACGACGTAGATCGCCTCGACGGTCTCCCAGTCGCCGCGATAGCCGTAATCGGCGCGGTGGTACGCGGGTTGGCCGAAATAGATGAAGCTCACCGGCGTGTATGGCCGGGTCGCGAAGATCGGGGAATAGGCTTCGTCTGAGCCGGCATCGGGGAGAACGAACGAAGCCGTCGCGCCGGGGGCGCTGACGCGATGAAGCTCCTGCATGAAGGCGAGCGGTTCCGGAAGATAGCGAAGGACGTCGCCGCACTCGAGCGCAGAGAACGTGTCGTCCGCGAACGGAAGCGAAAGCTCGCGCGACGTCGCGTCGATCGTGCGGTCCTCCGGCTCGCCGTCGGCAGTCGCGCGGACGAGGACCCGGCGCGCGTGCCACGAGCTCGGATCGAAGACAAGCTGCAACGCTCGGACGATCACCTGACGTTGAGGCTGACAGCCGGCGAGACTGTCTGAATGACCGCCGTCCGAGGAGGCTTCTGTGCGCGAAACGTCACCCGCATCTGGGTGACGACGTTGCGGAGGCGCGAGACTTCGTCGAGGATCTGTGCCTGCGTCTTACCCGCCGCGCGCGTCGCGGGGACGTCGAGGACGATGTCCTCGGCGATCCAGTCAGCGTGGTAGCCGTGCGGCGGCGCCTTGGGGCCGACCTGCGCGAACACGCCGAACGACGAGACGAACCAAGGGCGCACGTGCGTCGGATCTTCGAACGCATCGTCGCTGCTCCCGTACGGAAGCAGGAAGAGCGCAGTCGCGCCCGGCTTGGCGATCCGGTAGAGCTCGCGCATAAACGCGAGCGGATCGTGCAGGTGTTCGAGGACGTGGCTTCCACGAAACTCCTCGAACGAGTCGTCCGCAAACGGGAGCGGGACGTCGCGGCAGCGATCGAGGTCGGCGACGACGTCGACGCCCTCGCCGGCAACCAAATCGAGGTTCACCCAGCCCTCGAGAACCTCGCGCCCGCACCCGAGGTTGAGCTTAGAAGAAGGGATTGTGGAGTTTTTCCTGGCCGATCGTCGAGGGCGGTCCGTGGCCCGGCATCACGACCGTCTCGTCGTCGAGCTTGAAGAGCTTCGTTTTCACGCTGTGCAGGATGTCGGCGTACGTCGTCTTGTCGCCGAACGCGCCGCCGACGCTCCCCGCGAAAAGGGTGTCGCCGGTGAACACGGTCGCTTTGAACAGATAGCTCGACGAGCCGTCGGTATGCCCCGGCGTGTGGAGCATGCGGATCGCGGCCGCATCGCCGAACGGGAGCTCGTCCCCGTCGCGCACGGGGAGGGCTTTGCTCCCCAGCGCCCCGATCGCGTGAACGTCGAGCTTGTGCATCACGATCTGCGCGTCGGGAAATTGCGCGGCGACGTCGGCAGTCGCGTCGCAGTGGTCGAGATGCTTGTGCGTGATCAAAATGTAGCGCAGAACGTACGGGCCGCTCGCAATCGCGCGCTTCAGATTCTTCGGATCCCCGGCGGGATCGACGAGCGCCGCCGTCTTGCCGTCCTCGAGGAAGAAAATGTAGCCGTTCGAGGGATGCGGGTTTTGCGGATGGTGCCGCACGTTCTCAGGGGCGTCGACATGCGGCTCCCATCGTCGCAGCGCGCTGTCGGCGAGCTTCCCCGGATCGAGTTGCAGCGCGCCGGCCAACTCCCGCGCCTCCGCTTCGCTCGGCGCCCCGTCGCCTTTCAGCCATGCGCTGATCTCGCTCGCCGCGATCCCGGTCCTCGATGCAAGGGTCGGCGTGTCGAGTCCCAGCCCTCGACTCGCCTTGCGGACGATATCCGAAAATTCGTCTTCAAGCACGCTTCGCTACTGCGGCGCAACCGGACGCCGGCCCCTCCCCGTTGAACGGTCTGATGGCAGCAAGATGATGTTCTTACGAGCCCCCTCGGGGTATGTTGCCGCAGCCGCTCTGAAGACGGGCTCGGCTGCCGGGGGCCCCATGCAAAGCATGGGGGGCGCGTAGCTTGGAGCGAAGCGCCTTAGAAATCCAAAAACTGGTCATTATCGGCTCCGGCCCTGCCGGTTTGACGGCGGCCGTCTATGCGGCCCGCGCGAACCTGCGCCCGCTCGTCTTCGCGGGGCACCAGTACGGCGGCCAGCTGATGTTGACGACCGAGGTCGAGAACTATCCGGGCTTTCCAACCGGGATCATGGGCCCCGAGCTGATGGAGGCGTTCCGCGAGCAGGCGGAACGCTTCGGTGCGCGGATCGAATTTGTCGACGTCACGCGAGTCGATCTCAAGGGTCCGCCGTTCACCGTCGCGACCGACGAAGCGTCGTACAAGACGCAGGGACTGATCGTCGCGACCGGCGCCAGCGCTCGCTGGCTGAACGTACCCGGCGAAAGCCGGCTTCGCGGCCGCGGCGTCTCGACGTGCGCGACGTGCGACGGCGCGTTCTTCAAGGAGAAAAAGATCGTCGTCGTCGGCGGCGGCGACTCGGCGATGGAAGAAGCGCTCTTTTTGACGCGCTTTGGGTCCAGCGTGACGGTCGTCCACCGCCGCGACGCGCTGCGGGCGAGCAAGATCATGGCCGATCGTGCGAAGGCGCATCCGAAGATCGACTTCGTCTGGAACACCGCGGTCGAGGAAGTCTTAGGCGATCCGGTGATGACGGGATTGCGACTTCGGAATCTCGTGAACGATCGCGTCTACGAGTACGAAGCCGACGCGCTTTTCATCGCGATCGGTCACGATCCGAACACGGGGATCTTCAAAGGGCAGCTCGAGCTCGACAAGGCCGGTTACATCGTCTCCGAAGACGGCGTCCGTACGAATGTGGAGGGGGTGTTCGTCGCCGGCGACGTCTACGACATCCGCTACAAGCAGGCGATCACCGCCGCCGGAATGGGTTGCAAAGCCTCGATGGAAGCGGAAAAATATCTCGAAGCGCTCGAGGCCGAGGAGAGCGAGCAGCGCGTCAGCGCCTGAGCAGATCCTCGAGCGCCGCTTGCAACGACGGGAATTTGAAGCTGTAGCCGGAGGCGAGCGTCCTTTCGGGAAGGACGCGCTGACCCTCGGTCAAGAGCATCGCACCTTCGCCCAAAAGCGTCGCCAGCGCGAAGGCGGGGACGGGGAAGAGCGCGGGGCGATGGAGCGTCGCGCCGAGAATCTTCGTGAATTCGGCGTTGCGGAGCGGTTGCGGCGCCGTCGCATTATAGACGCCGTCGCCGCGTTCGAGCGCCCGCACGTACATCGCGACGACGT
>JAFAMS010000481.1 GCA_019233165.1 Vulcanimicrobiota bacterium
GACGCGGCTACTTCCGCCGCTGGCTGCGATGCGATCGTCAACCTCGCCGGCGAGTCGATCGCGCAGCGCTGGTCTTCCCAAGTCAAACGCCGGATCGAAGCCAGCCGCGTCGAGCAGCCTCGCCGTTTTCTGCAAGCGCTCGCGACGCAGCCGTCGCGCACGGCGCGAACGTACGTCTCGGCGTCGGCGATCGGCTACTACGGCGACAGCGAAACGGCGACGTTCACCGAGGACGCGCCGCCCGGCGACGATTTTCTCGCGCGGGTTTGCGCCGCGTGGGAGCGCGAAGCGCTGACCGCGCGTGACCTGGGTATGCGAGTCGCGATCCTGCGCACCGGAATCGCGCTCGGTACGGACGGCGGGGCGCTCGAGAAGATCTTGCCGCCGTTTCGCGCTGGCGCCGGCGGCCCGGTCGGCAACGGGAAACAATGGTGGTCCTGGATTCATATCGACGATCTTGTCGCGATCTATCTGCTCGCGCTCGAACGCATCGACGGCGCGGTCAACGCGACCGCACCGGAACCGGTCACCAATGCGGAGTTCACCGCGACGCTTGGAGACGTGCTGCACCGCCCTGCAAAGCTGCCGGTTCCCGCCTTTGCGCTCAAAATGATGCTGGGCGAAGGCGCGTCGTTTGTTCTCAAGGGACAGCGCGTCGTTCCGCACCGGCTGAGCGCCGAGTACGGGTTTACGTTCGCCTATCCGGCGCTGGCGCCGGCGTTACGCGGGCTGCTCTAGTTTAACCGCGAACTCGAGCGCTTCGAGATACTTCTCGGCGTCCATCGCGGCGCGGCATCCGGCGCCGGCCGCCGTGATCGCCTGCTTGTAGCGAATGTCGTTGACGTCGCCGGCGACAAAGACGCCGTCGAGGTTGGTGGCGCAGCCGTCCGGAGAGACGATGTATCCGGCAGCGTCGAGATTGAGCTGGCCCTTAAAAATATCCGTGTTCGGCGTATGGCCGATAGCGATGAAGATCGCGTCGGCTTCGAACTCGTACGAACTGCCGTCGAGCAGATTGCGCAGGCGCAAAGCGCGCAGATGCGTATCGCCGATCATTTCGTCGACGACCGTATTCCAGATGAAATCCATCTTCTCGTGCGACTTGGCGCGGTCGACCATAATTTTGCTGGCCCGCAAGCTATCGCGGCGGTGGATCACCGTCACACGCTTACCGAAGCGAGTGAGAAAGAGCGCCTCCTCCATTGCCGAATCGCCGCCGCCGACGACCACGATGTGCTTTTCGCGAAAGAACGCACCGTCGCAGGTCGCGCAGGTCGACACGCCGCGTCCGCGCAGCCGCTCTTCGCCGGGAATGTCGAGCCAGCGCGCGCTCGCGCCGGTCGCGACGATCACCGTCTTGGACTGATATTCCGCATCGGGCGTCCGCACCGTCAGCGGCTTATTGGTGAGCTCGACGGACGTCACGTCGACGTTTTCGATGCGCGCGCCGAAACGCTCGGCCTGTTCGCGGAAGCGGATCATTAAATCGGGACCCTGGATGCCTTCGGGGAATCCCGGGTAGTTTTCGACCTCGGTCGTCAGCATGAGCTGCCCGCCGTATAATCCGCCGGCCAGCACGAGCGGTTTGAGGTTCGCCCGAGCGGCGTAAATGGCGGCGGTGAGACCCGCCGGCCCCGACCCGATAACGATCACGCGTTCCATAGCTGGCCCCTTCGACCGCCGGTCAGCGGGCTCCGGTTGCGGCCTTCACCGCGTACGCGAGCACGGGGTCGCGGCCGGCGACGATATCCTCCCTGGTCGGAACGATCCGCACGTCGGGAAGCACGCCCTGCATGTCGGGCCGCGGCTTGGGGCCGGTAAAGAACTTGGTGGTGAAACCGAAGAGTAAGCCGAGTTGCGGTGAGTGTCCGGGATAGACTTCGCCGGTTGAGTTCACCGGCTCGCCGGTCTCCTCGCCGACGATCGTCGCCAAACCATAATCGCGCGCCGCTACCGCGCAGAGCAGCGCGGACGAGAACGTCTGCGTGCCGATTAGCAGATAGACCGGTCCGGAATACCGCAGCGGATTGTTCGACGGCGTATGCCCGTCGAAGGCGCTCACTGGG
>JAFAMS010000103.1 GCA_019233165.1 Vulcanimicrobiota bacterium
CTCGGTCTGAAGATGACGTTGTCGACGAACGGGACGCTCATCGACCGCAAGCGAGCGCAGCGGATTCGCAATATCGGTTTCTCGTACGTCGGGATCTCGATCGACGGGATCGGCTCGGTGAATGACCTTTTTCGGGGGAAGGCGGGCGCGTTCAAACGCGCCGTCGCCGGGATCTCGCACTGCAAGGCCGTCGGTCAGAAAGTCGGTCTCCGCCTCACGCTCACGCCGCACAACGCGGACAACCTCGACGCGATCTTCGACTTCATCGAGTATCACAAGATCGAGCGCGCCTGTTTCTATCACCTCGTACCGGCCGGCCGCGGCCGCGGCGAGACGGCTCTTTCACCTGACGAGAGCCGCCGCTCCGTGCAAACGATCTTTCGCCGGACGCGGTACCTGGTTGCCAAGGGCGATCCGCGCGAGATCCTCACCGTCGACAACCATGCCGACGCGCCGTTCCTCTACATGACGCTCCTGCGCGAAGATCCGGTCGCGGCGAAAGTCGCGTACAAAGCGCTGGCGTGGAACGGCGGCGGCCGGTATTCGTCGGGGGTCGGAATCGCCGACATCGATCCGCAGGGGAACGTCCACCCCGACCAGTTCTGGCAAAGCGCGGCGCTCGGCAACGTCCGACTCCGCAAGTTCAGCGAGATCTGGACCGATCCTGAGAATCACTTGCTCGCCGCGCTTCGAGACCGGTTGCCGCGTTTGAAAGGCCGCTGCGGTGCTTGCCGCTTCCAAAACCTGTGCGGAGGAAACTTCCGCGTCCGCGCGCTCGCGGCGACCGGCGACATGTGGGCGCCCGATCCCGGGTGTTATCTCACCGACGACGAGGTGCTCGTAGCCCAGACCGCTTAAGGGAGCCCCATGAACAAGGTTTTGAGAACCGCGGGTCTTACTGTTGCCGTCGCGCTCTTGGTCTTTGGTGCCACGAGGTTCGCGAACGTCTCGAGCGCGGCGACGTCGCCGGACGGGCAGGCGATCTTTGCGGCGCGCTGCGCGACTTGCCATCAAGCGAACGGACAAGGGGCGGGACCGTTTCCGCCACTCGCCGGGAACGCGGACGTCACGGCATCCGACACGTCGAACATCATCGGGATCGTCCTCAACGGGAAGACCGGGCCGATCACGATCAACGGAAAGCAGTATAGCGGTGCGATGCCGGCGTGGCGCGGACAACTCTCCGATGCCGAGATCGCGGCGGTTCTCACGTACGTCCGGTCGGCGTGGACGAACAAGGCCGCAGCGGTTTCAGCGGATCAGGTCGCGTCTGCCGGCCATCCGGCGATGCTCCCCGGCGCTACGATCTACGCGGCCAAGTGTGCGACGTGCCACCAAGCGAACGGCACGGGGACCGACGCCTACCCGCCGCTCGCCGGAAATCCCGCGGTGAGTGCCGCCGACCCCAAAGAGATCGTCGCGATCATCGTCAACGGCCGGTCCGGACCGCTCACCGTCGGCGGGAAGACGTACAACGGGACGATGCCGACGTGGAAGGGACAGCTCTCGAATCCCGACATCGCGGCGGTCGCGACGTACATCCGCTCGGCGTGGGGGAACAACGCGTCGGGCGTGACCGAGCAACAAGTCGCCTCCGCGGGCACCTCGGTCTCAACCGCGATCGGTCAGTCGATCTACGCGCAGAAATGCGCTTCGTGCCATCGAGCGAACGGCGCCGGCGGCGGCCCCTTCCCCGCGCTCGCGGGGAACGCGAACGTCAACGCGAGCAGCCCTAATGCGGTGAT
Organism: Vulcanimicrobiota bacterium; assembly: GCA_019233165.1. Lineage (GTDB taxonomy): Bacteria > Vulcanimicrobiota > Vulcanimicrobiia > Vulcanimicrobiales > Vulcanimicrobiaceae > JAFAMS01. Next base: position 1,746 of record JAFAMS010000103.1, read on the forward strand.
CGGAACGATCGAGCACGGACGGAACATCATGCCGTCCTGGAAAGGTCAACTTTCGAACGCCGACATCGCGGCGGTGACAACCTACATTCGTTCGGCATGGGGAAACAAAGGCGGCCCGGTCAGCGAAGCGGACGTAACCGCCGTCAAGTAATCGCCAGGACGACCTTTCCGAACTGCTCGTTGGCGTTGACGCGCTCGGCCGCGGCGGCGACCTCGCGCATCGGGAAGACGCGATCGACCGCCGGGACGAGTTTGTGCTTCGCGAAGATCCGCAGCATGTGGTGGAAGTCGTCGGGGCTTCCCATCGACGTCCCGCGGACGTCGAGCTGCTTCCAAAAGATCGAGAACGGTCGAATCTTCGCGTCGCCGGTCGTCCCGCCGTAGACGACGACGCGCGCGCCGTAGCGCGCGATGTCGAGCGCTTTCGCGAACGTCTCGCCGCCGACCGAATCGATCACCAGCGAAGGTCCTCCGCCCCCGGCGGCTTCGCGAACCTGCTTCGGCCAACTCTCCGACGTCGCGTCGACGCAGACGTCGGCACCGAGCTCTTTCGCGCGCGCGAGCTTCTCCGCGCTTCGCGACGTCACGATCGTTTTCGCTCCGGCGCATTTCGCGTAGAGCAGGACGAACGTCTGGACGCCGCCGCCGATTCCGGTGATCAGGACGGAGTCGTTTTCGGAGAGCTCGCCGCGTGAGAAGCAAGCGCGATACGCGGTGAGTCCCGCAAGCGGGATCGCGGCGGCCTGGTCGTCGCTCAAATGCCCCGGCGCGGGATGCACGTTTGCTGCCGGAACCGCGATCAGCTCGGCAAACGTCCCGTCCCGCGGCATCCCGAGGACTTGCGCGTCGCGCCGCCAGACGCGCTGGTCGTCACCCCAGCCGAGTGTAGGATCGATGACGACGCGCGTCCCGGCCGCGGGTCCTTTCGCTCCCTCGCCGAGTGCGGCGACGACGCCGCAGCCGTCCGAGCCGAGCGTCCTCGGCAGCTCGATCCCCGGGTACAGCCCGTGCGTGATGAAGACATCGCGCCGATTGAACGCGGCCCGCGAGATCCCCACCAGGATCTCGCCGGCCGCGGGTTTGGGGTCTTGGATTTCCTCGAGGACGAGCTTCGCGGGCCCGCCGAGTTCGTTCAGTCGTACGGCTTTCACCCCGCCGAGTTACGCCCTCAGCGGCGCGCGTTCATTTGATTGTACTGACTGAGCGGCCCCGGCATCCCCTTGCCGACGAGCGGCGTCGTCCACCAGAGCATGTATTGATAGGTCGGCGTCGATCCCGAGGTGCTCGTGATCTGGCCGTATGCGCGCAGGTACTTGTAGATCTTGACGCTCAAGTTTGCGTAGCCGTATTGCGTGATCGTTCCGAGGCCGTCGTTCGTCATCTCGCGCCGGACGCTCACCATGATGTCGTCCTTGTGCGCGATCACCGGTGCGAAGAGCTCGGCGGTATACCCGTTGCTGTGGGCTCCCACGCCGCTCGCGGTCGGATTCCCGTCGTTGCCGTTCTGCCAGTAGACCAGCGCGCCGGGGAAGATTCCGCCCGGATCGGCCTGGATGTAGGCGCCGAAGACGCCGTATCGGTCGACGCCGCCTTCCGCCAGCGGGAACGAACCGAAGTTGCCGACGATTCCGCCGACAACCGGCTTCGTCGCGTTGCCGAACGCGAGGTGATAGGCGACGCCCTTGTCGTTGTTGTTCGACCAGTCGGTCGCGCCGTTCAGATCGCCGGTGCTCCCGTAGTAACCGGCTTCACCAACCATCTTCGTATTTGAGTAGTTGAACTTCGCGCCCCAACGATTCGCGCCGACGAGCTCCGCGTGCTCGCCGATCGTCATCGCCGGCGGGTTGAACCCCGCGATGTCGAACCACATGCTCAGGAACGACGGGCCCGGCGTCGGCATCTTGCCGATGACGATGTGGCCGCTTTGCTTGAAGAGGTTATTGTACGAGACCCAACCCGTATCGAACGGGCCGCCGGTGTCGTTGTTCTGCATGATCCACTGCTGCACGTGCGACGTCCAGGCCGGATAGACGCCGACGTAATGCGCCGCCAGATTCCCGAATTGTGCCTTCGGACTGTCCGACGTCGAATCGTAATTCACTTGCTCGCCGATCCAGAAGGGGAAAGTTCCCTTGTACTGCTCGGGATCGAGCGCGCCGTACATGCTCCGCTGCACGTAACGGCCGTACGCGTTCAGCGCCGGAACCATCGTGTGACAGACCTTGCAATCGAGTCCGTATGCCTGAGCGAACACGGGCATCGCGTCCGACCGGCGTATTCCTGCCGGCGCGAAGAAGATCAGTCCTAGTGCGAGCGCGAGTGCAACAATGTAGTATCGCCGATGCATGGCAGCCAAAACTCCCTTTCCACCTCAGCGGTGTTTGGGTTAGTATGGCAACCGAATCGAAATCTTAAGGGAAGAAACCGAGAAGCTTAAACGTAGCCGCTCGCGGCGGTTGCACCTTTCTTCTTCAGTTCTTCCTGGCGAAGCTCGACGCGCCGGATCTTTCCCGAGCGCGTCTTCGGCAGCTCGGCGATGAATTCGATCTCGCGCGGATACTTGTACGGCGCCGTGACGCGCTTGCAGTGCTCTTGCAGCTCCCGTACGAGATTTGTCGTAGGCTCGAATCCGGGACGCAAGACGATGAACGCCTTTACGACGTTCCCGCGGTCGGGATCGGGGCTGCCGACGACCGCCGATTCGAGCACCGCGGGATGTTCCAGCAGCGCGCTCTCGACTTCAAACGGGCCGATGCGGTACGCGCCCGACGAGATGACGTCGTCGGCGCGGCCGACGAACCAAAAATATCCGTCATCGTCGAGCTGCGCGCGATCGCCGGTGAGATACCACTCGCCGCGGTACGAGCGCTGCGTCTCTTCTTCGTTCTTGTAGTATCCCTTGAACAGCGTCGGCGGCGCGCCGCGCAACCCGATGTCGCCGACCTCGCCTGCGGGGAGTCGCGTTCCGTCTTCGCCGACGACGCCGACGTCGTGACCCGGCGTCGGTTTTCCCATCGAGCCGGGCCGGATCTCCATCCCCGGCAGGTTCGCGACGAGCAGCGAGTTCTCGGTTTGCCCGTAACCGTCGTAGATCTCTAGGCCGAACGCGTCTTTCCAGCGCGCGATCACTTCGGGATTGAGCGGCTCGCCGGCGGATACGCAGTGACGTAGCTTCGGCAGCTTCCAGCGTTCGCCCAAACCTTCGAGCTTCGCTTCGATCCGGTACTCGGTCGGCGCTTGGCACAACACCGTCACCTCGAGATCGCGAATCAA
>JAFAMS010000108.1 GCA_019233165.1 Vulcanimicrobiota bacterium
TGCCGCACCGATTGCGTTTGCCGACGCGCTCCTGGCCGCCTGGAACGATCGGTGGCCGGCCGCGAGAACTGCACTTTCGTCGATTCCGGTCTCCCCGCAGGAGCCGGGGGATGCGGCCGTGCACAACGCGCTTCGCGCGCTCATCGCGCTGGCGTTTGAATCCCCTAAGGAGGCGATTCGCTATGCGGGTGCGGCCGTCCAATTCTCTCGGACGCACGTGGACGATCCGGTGCACGTCTCGCGAAACCGCCATTTGGGCCGCGTCCTGGCTGCCGCCGCTCTCAGCTTCGCGGGCCAATCGGCGCGGGGAGCGAGGCTCCTGCTTGCGCGGGAATTTCGCGACGGCGCCCCCGAGAGCGTCAAGGCGTTGGCGCTCGAGATCGACGCACGGCGTATCGACGACCTTCGCGAACGGGCCAGCGACGTGTACGGATACGGTCTGTTTTTGGCAGCGCTCCGCCGCCGGCTTTACTCCACGGAAGGCGACCTCCATCTGACTCGCAAGGAACTGGAGATTCTGGTGTTGCGGTCACAAGGTGTGACCGCCGGTGAGATCGCGCGGCTCGATGGGGTAGCCCGCGACACCGTCATGAAACGTCAGAAGAATGCCGTCGCGAAGCTCGGCGCGCCGAACATTTTAGCGGCGATCTCCGAGGCGCGCCGCCGAGGTTTGATCGCCTAACAAACCCAGCAAAATCAAGGCTCCGCGCGCTCTTTTCTACATTGGGGGATAGGCGGGGGCTCGGCCGGCCCGTATCATCCGGCCAAGAACGTTTTTCTGAAAGGACGGCCGACAGTGTTACCGCCGATCTGGTAGACGCATGTATTCGTTCAAGGACGCTGAGGGAGCGACGATCGCTTCGGAGGCGCTCGAAATTCTCACCGCCGTCACGACGACACGCAGGGGTGTGGGCCGGCGCGAAGCGGTTACGTCGCTCGTCTTCGAGCTCGCAGTCTCGCTCGCGCGCCGCGATCCAAAGTCGGTTCTGCGGTGGGTGGCGGCCGAGCGCGAACGCGAGACGCCGCGCGATATCAGCAACATGGTCTTTGCCGTCGCGCACGCGATCGCGATCCGAGCGGCACGGCTCTCCCGCGACGAGATGACGGCTGCCGCCCGACACTTCCGCCTCGTGCAGGCGCAGGTCGAGCACGCGCTGCTCTACGGTGCGACGCAAGCCGGCGCACCGCCGGGCCGATTGCAAGAGGCGCACGGCCGGTGATTGCAGGCCCGGACGTCGATCGGGAAGCGATCCGCGTCTCCGACTATTTCTGGTCGGCGCAGGCGCTCGGTACGCAAGCCGCGACGCTCACCGCGCGGGTCGTGAAGGCGCTGGCTTCGGGCCGGATCGTGGAGCTCTCGTTCGCGGGAGTCTCCGCGCTCGATCCCGTCGTCCTCGGCGCGATCTTCGAGGGACTTCACAACCGTTTCAACGTCGCTTGGCTCGAGCGGCACGTCTTTGTCCGCGACGCAGCCGGCGACTTGAGCCTCGCAATCGAAACGGCCAGGACCGCCGTCCTCAGTCGCTCTCGTTCGGGGTACCGCCCCGCGGTTTAGATGACGACGTTCATCTCCGGCTCAGAATCGGCTGCTACCGTCGGCGATGCGATGCAGATTCTGTTGGTCGACGATTCTTCGGCGAATCTCGCCGTCTACAGACGAATCCTCGGGCAGATCCCCGACGTCGGGTGCGTCGGCTTTCCGAGTCCGGAGGACGGGCTCGCGTGGGCGGTCCGAAACGATCCCGATCTGATCCTGGTCGACTACCAGATGCCGTCGATGAACGGTCTCGAGTTCGTCGCCGCCTTGCGCAAGGTTGCGGGCCGCGAGCTCACGCCGCTGGTGATGATCACCGCCCCCGGTGAAAAGTCGGTCCGGCACCGTGCGCTGGAGCTCGGCGTGACCGATTTTCTCGTGAAGCCCGCCGACCCGCTCGAATTCCTCGCGCGTGCCCGGAACATGCTCGCCCAGCGCGACGCGCAGAAGAAACTCTCGAACAAGGCGTCGTGGTTGGCCGCTGAGGTCAAGCGCGCTACCGCTGAGATCGCCGAGCGCGAGCGCGAGGCGATCTTTCAGCTGCTGCGGGTGGCAGAGTTTCGCGACAACGACACCGCCAGCCACATCGTGCGCATCGGACATTTCGCCGCACTGCTCGCGACCTCGCTGGGGATGCCGACCGAGGAATCAGAGTTGCTGCGCCTGGCCGCGCCGATGCACGACATCGGCAAGGTTGCGACGCCCGACAACATCCTGCTCAAGCGCGGAAAACTCACTCCGGAAGAGTGGAAGATCATGCGCGAGCACACCGTCGCGGGTCACGAAATCCTCAAATCGAGCAAATCGAAGCTCCTTCAAACCGGCGGCACGATCGCGCTAACCCATCACGAAAAGTTCGACGGTTCGGGATATCCGAGCGGTCTTCGGGGCGACGCGATCCCGATCGCCGGAAGGATCACCGCCCTCGTCGACGTTTTCGACGCCTTGACGTCGGAGCGGCCCTACAAAAAGGCGTGGTCGATTTCCGAGGCGCTCGACCGCATTCGCGCCGACAGCGGAACGCACTTCGATCCGAAGCTGGTCGAGACGTTTTTCAGCGTGGTCCCCGCTCTGACGACGATCAAGCTCCGGTATTCCGATACGCCGCGCGTCGCCTAGCCTTTCCGCGCGTCGAGCGCTCGAGGAGCGAGCGCAGATGCGCGCCCTCGTCGCGACGCGTCAGGCGCTCGAGCGTGCGCACCACGCACGCCTCGTCGGCGGTGAGCCCGTTCTTCGAAACGTTGCCCGCGCGCAAGAGACGTAAGGCTCCGCTTTCGAGGTACTCGTCGACGATCGAAGGGTGGATGTAGGCTTTTCGGCAGACAGCCGGGGTGTTTCCAAGCCGTTTCGCGACGCTCTCGATCGCGGCGACCACGCTCTGGCGGCGTTCCTTCTGCGTCTCGCACCGCTCGAGGGCTGCGAGTGAGGCCGCACAGAGCACCGTTGCCGCCAGCGTTCGAAAATCTTTCGCCGTGAAGTCCCCGCCGGTGACCTCGCGAAGGTAATCGTTAACGTCTTGCGAGCGAACGGCGTGAGGGTTCCCGTCGTCGTCGAGATATTCGAACAGATCTTGACCCGGGCTCTCGCCGAGCTTTCGCACGATCGCGGCGAGGCGCCGGTCGCGGACCCCGACCTCGTGAACGATCCCGCTCTTGCCGCGAAACTTGAAGCGAACGTGCGTCTTGTCGACGCGAACGTGACGCTCGCGCAGCGTCGTGAGGCCGTAGGAGCGATTGGCTTTCGCGTATTCGTCGTTGCCGACGCGCACCAGCGTGAGCTCGAGCAGCCGCACGATCGTCGCCAGGACTTTCTCGCGGGGCAAGCCGGGTAGGCCGAGGTCGCGCTCGACGTGCGCCCGCAAAGCCGGCAACGCTTTCGCGAACGCGAGCATCCGGTCGAACTTCGTCTCGTCGCGGATCTCGCGCCAGCGTTTATGGTACCGATATTGCTTGCGTCCGCGGGCGTCCCGGCCGGTTGCCTGCAAGTGACCGTCGGCGAAAGGCGAGATCCAAACGTCTTCGTAAGCCGGCGGGACCGCCAAGGCTTTGATCCTGCGCAGCTCGGCTTCGTCCGCGATCTTCCGGCCGTCCGGACCCTCGTACACGAAGCCGTCCGCCGTTCGCTTGCGGCGAATCCCGGGAAGCGCGTCGGTGACGTAGCGCAGCCCGGCGGCTTGGGCGCATTCCTGAGGATCGTTCGGTACGACGGCGACCATCGGTGGGGATATACCCACCATGTCGATTCAAGGCGTTCGCGCCCGGGAGAACGCCGCGCTCGCTGCCGGGATAACGGCGCTGGCCCTCGCGCTCGGGCCGTGGACGGATCGCGCCGCCGACCGCTCGTTTTCGGCGCACATGCTGCAGCATCTGGCGCTCGTTTTCGTCGCGGCGCCGCTCGTCGTCGCCGGCGCGCCGATTCGCCGCGTGTTGGCGTCGCTCCCGACCGCCGCGGCGCGCCGGCTCGCGCGCGGGGTTCGTTCGATCTCCGAAGCCGGTTTCGAAATGCCGGTGGCGGCCTGGCTCGCCTGGGCGGTCGTTCTCTACGGCGCGCATTTCTCGCCGCTCTACGGCGCGGCGCTCGCCGATCCGCGGATCCATGCGGCGGAGCACGCGCTGTTCTTCTCGGTCGCGTGCTGGTTTTGGTCGCCGGTGATCGTACCCGCGCCCGATCCGCGTCCGCTCCCCTATCCGGCGCGGATCTTTTACGTCTTCCTCGCGATGCCGCCGAGCGCGTTTCTCGGCCTCGCGCTTTACACGACCTCCCATCCGCTTTACGCGCACTACGAACGCGAGCTCGGAGCCGCGGCCGCGCTCGCCGACCAGCGGCTCGCCGGCGAGCTGATGTGGCTCGGCGGCGGCGTCGCGCTCTTCGCCGCGCTCATGTGGCTCGTGGCGGCGTGGGGCCGTCGAGAAAGGCGCGCCGCTTACCGGATTCTGCGGTAGATTTGCTCGCTGTCTGA
>JAFAMS010000178.1 GCA_019233165.1 Vulcanimicrobiota bacterium
CCCGAACGACGTCTTCGCAAAGGATCTCGGACTGCGCACGATTTGGATTCCGCATTCGTATCCGGCGTGCTCGCAGCACGCCGTCGACGAGCATCTCCTCGGCTCGGTCGCGCGCGAAGCGCTTCAGCTGATGGCGGCGCTCTTTTGGGAGCTCGGGGAAAGCCCGCCGCGCTCGACGCGTTCGACCTCGTAGAAGCAACGTCCGCACATCGGAACGTAGCGGTGCTCGCCTTCGATCCCGATCTGCTCGCCGAGAACGATGCGGTTTCCGGCGTCGTCGATCCGCGGGTTCATCGTCGCCTTCTTCCCGCAGCTGCAGACGGTCTTGAGCTCCTCCAAACTGTCGGCGAGCGTCAAGAGATACGCGGCGCCCGCGAACGGCTCGCCGACGAAATCGCTGCGAATCCCGTAACAGATCACCGGAATCCCGAGCAGGTGCGCGACGCGGTGCAGCTGGCGGACCTGCGGCACCGTCAAGAATTGCGCTTCGTCGACGAGCAAGCACGCAGGCTCCGCGCCGGGCCGCGACGCGAGCAGCTCGTAGAAGTCGAACGTCGCGTCGAACGTCGCCGCCCGCCGCTGAAGACCCAGCCGCGACGCGATGACGCCGACGCCGTACCGGTTATCGAGAGCCGACGTGTAGATCCAGACGGCGCGGCCCAGTTCTTCGTAGTTGTGAGCGACTTGCAGTAGCGCCGTCGATTTGCCGGCGTTCATCGCCGAATACCGGAAGTACAGCTTGGCCATGGCGCGAGCGTGAGCCGAGAAGGTGCCAGGTGCCTGGCACGGTATCGAGCAGGTGTTGCGAACCCTCGGCCGCTTTCGACGGAAACCGACAGCCGACGCGTCCGCCGCGAGTTCCGACGGGGCCGAAGGCCATGAGGACGAGAGCGGCGGTATAGCCTTCGGCGATCTCGCCATTTGGATTCTGATCCCCGCTGCCGGGTACTTCGGCGGCGTCCTCTATCAGGCCGGCTTTGCGTACTATTACGGCCTGCCGGTCGAAGTTCTCAATACGGAATCGATCGCAGTCTTCGAAGCGTTTCAGTCCTACGTCGACATCCTCTTCAACCACTTCACCTGGACGTTCGTCGTCATCCTCGGCTTTCTGATCTATCTTGCGATCCTGCCGAAATCGTTTTACCAGCGCTGGGGAGCGCCGATCCTAACGCTCGCGGTCGGAGCGTTCCTCGTGTCGTTCAGCGTACGGCCGATCACGTGGGCGCTCGCCGGTTTCATCGTCGTCATCGCGCTTCAGCTTTTCGCCGCCCGCTTTCCGACGGCGCACGTCTCGACCGTGAATCCGTTCGCGGCGAAGATGGCCGCAATCTTTATCTTCTTATTCGCGAGCCTTTTCGCCGTCGGATACGGGTCTGCATACTATCAGAAACAGTATTACATCACCGACGGCAAAACGCACTTCGTCGTCCTCGCCTTTCAGGGGACCGATATGGTCGTGGTGCCGCTCGTCGATGCAAGCTGCAAGAACGCGAAGGACCTGCCCGAGACGCTACAGGGCTACTACTTCGGCGACGACGTAAAGATCTATTCGCTCGGCGATGCCGACACGCCGGAGTTCCACCTGTACGACACCGACGGACTCCGCGATGCGGGGACGTGCGGCTCCGGCCCGGCCCCGCCGCAAGGCTGGAAGGACTTCTTCTTTATCTAGTTGCTCGAAGCGAACGCCGGGGTCGTCGCTCCCTGAGCGTACCGCTGCTCGTACTCTTCGCGATTCGGCGTGAAGACGTCGACGACGACGCAGCGCTCCGGGAACGACGCCGAGTGCGGGACGTTGCTCCCCACGACGTACATGTCTCCGGGATGGAGCGTTCGCTCCTCACCGTTCGCGTATCGCATCGTGATCGCGCCTTCGAGGACCACCCCCGCTTGGGCGATCTCGTGGTGGTGCAGGGGCACCTCGCCGCACGCGGGCGGCTCAAAGACCCAATAGACGAGCGTCATTCCGTCGCCCGGAAGCACCGACCACGAGATCCCCGGCGCGAACGGTTTGAGTTGTTTCTTCGACAGTGCAACGGCGTACGGTTGGTTCATGGCGCGGCGGGTTTCGGCGGCGGGCCTGCGAATCACTCCCGCCATGCGGCTCTTTTGTCTCGCCGGCGCCTTGCTATTGCTCGGCGCGCAATACTCCGGTCCGAAGCCGATTGCGGTGATGCACTGTCAACCCTGGCCTCCGGGCTTCTCGGTTTCGCCCGCGTTCGTCAGCGGATACTATCCGCAGGCGGGAAACTTCAAGTGGCGCGACGTCTATGGCAGCGCGTACCATCAGCCGCCGTTGGTCGTCCCCGGGCCAAGCCTTACGGTGCACTTCGAAAACGTCTCGGCGATGGCGCTGAGCGAGATCGAGTGGGGACTCGTCCGCAAGGGAAAACTGATCGCCGAGGCCCGCGACGTCGGAGCGTTCGCACCGGGCGGAGAGATCAGGCGCCGCTACGGGCTGAATCCCGCAGTCTTTCCGATCGACGCCATCCCGCATTGCATCGCGCTCCACGCGATGTGGAAAAACGGGACGACTTGGACGAACCCGAACCTGCCGCCGAAGGAGAAAGCGCTCTTCTTACCGGCCACCCAAGCGCACCCACAAACGCACTGAGCGGTCATTCCTCGCCGTCGAAGTAGTCCAGCGTTTCCGAACGAATGTTGCGGCGCTCCGGAATCGGAACGCCCCATTTGTTGCTGTCCGGGTAGTACCACGCTTCGCCGACCGGATTGTCGGCAACGACGACGACGAGCAAGTCGTCGCTGCCGGTGTTTGTCAGTGCGTGAGCTTCACCCGGCCGAAAGACGAAAGCGTCGCCCGCCTCGATCGGCGTCGTTCCGGCGTCGTCTCGCGCGGTCCCGGTTCCCGAAAGGACGTAGTAAAACTCCCACTGCGCGCTGTGGGAGTGGTACGGATACGGCGTCGCGCCCGGCGGAACGCGCAGGATCTCGACGTCGAAAGGATGCCGCTCCAAGAGATCGGTCGAGCGCGGCTGTCGGCCGAGCGCGATCGAGACCTCCTTTCCGGCTCCCCGAAACTTGCCTTTGGGCGAGCGCCACGTGTCTTCTTTAATCTCGCGAACGTTGACTTTACGCATCGTTGGATTGTAGCGCCGAAAGCGCGCGATGACCACGGTATGAAAGGCGCCGCCCAGAAGCAAGGGGGGCGAAGACGCGGCGCGAAGGCGCGCCGCATGAGCAAAGTACGTGTGTTGGTAGGTACGCGCAAGGGCGGCTTCGTGCTGACGTCCGACGGGAAGCGCGAAAAATGGGACGTTTCAGGGCCGCATTTCGCCGGCTGGGAGATCTATCACATCAAGGGATCCCCCGCCGACCCGAACCGATTGTACGCCTCGCAAACGAGCGGATGGTTCGGACAACAGGTGCAACGCTCGGACGACGGCGGCAAGACGTGGAATCCCGTCGGGAACGAGTTCAAATACGATGGCGTCCCGGGGACGCATCAATGGTACGACGGAACGCCGCACCCTTGGGAGTTCGCGCGGGTTTGGCATTTCGAACCGTCGCTCACCGATCCGGACACCGTTTATGCCGGCGTCGAGGATGCTGCACTCTTCAAGACGACCGACGGCGGGAAGACCTGGAAAGAGCTTTCCGGGCTGCGTGAGCACGGCTCCGGACCCAAATGGCAGCCGGGTGCCGGCGGAATGTGCCTGCACACGATCATCCTCGATCCCAAAGATCCGAATCGAATCTACATCGCGATCTCGGCGGCGGGTGCGTTTCGAAGCGACGACGCGGGGAAGAGCTGGAAGCCGATCAATCGCGGGTTGAAGTCGGCGCAGATCCCCGACCCCGATGCCGAGGTCGGACATTGCGTCCACCACGTAGCGATGCATCCTTCTCGGCCAAACGTGCTCTTCATGCAGAAGCATTGGGACGTCATGCGCAGCGACGACGGCGGCGAAAACTGGCGCGAGGTCAGCGGGAATCTCCCGACCGATTTCGGCTTCCCGATCGACGTTCACGCGCACGATCCTGAAACGATCTACGTCGTCCCGATCAAGAGCGACTCCGAGCATTATCCAATCGATGGGCAGCTGCGCGTCTACCGCAGCCGCTCCGGCGGAAACGAGTGGGAGCCGCTCACCAAGGGACTCCCGCAGAGCAACTGCTACGTCAACGTCCTTCGCGACGCGATGGCCGTCGACTCGCTCGACAAATGCGGGATCTACTTCGGAACGACCGGCGGTCAAGTCTACGGCTCGGCCGACGAAGGCAAGAGCTGGTCTGCGATCGTTCGCGATCTCCCCGCCGTGCTCTCGGTCGAGGTGCAGACGCTGGCGTGATCAAGGTGGTTCTGCCGGCGCATCTCAAGACGCTTGCGCGCGTCGACGGCGACGTCGAGCTCGATCTCGACGGCGCGCGGCCGACGACCGCCGCGATCCTCGACGCGCTGGAGGCGCGCTTCCCGGCCTTGCGCGGGACGATGCGGGATCACGCGACGCAGCGGCGCCGGCCGTTCGTCCGCTTCTTCGCCTGCGAGCGGGATCTCTCGCACGACGCACCGGACGCCCCGCTCCCTGACGCGGTCGTCGCCGGAACCGAGCCGTTCTTCGTGATCGGCGCGATGGCGGGCGGTTAGCCGAGGCCGTAAAAGCCGGTTGCCGTCTCACCCATGACCGCGGCGCGCTCGGTCGCTGAGAGGCCGTCGAGCATCGCGACCGTCTGCGCCCACGTCGTCTTGTAGTCGGCGCCGAGGTTCGAGACCGGCCAGTTGCTGCCGATCATCACGCGCCGCGGACCGAACGTTTCGATGACGTAGTCGACGTAGGGCTGCAGCTGCGCTTTGGTGGGATTCGAGAGCGTCGCGACGTTGAGGATTCCCGAAAGCTTAACGTAGACGTTCGGATGTTGCGCGGCGCGCTTCATCAGCGAAGCCCACGGCTCCCAGATCCCTTCGGCGGCCGCGGGTTTCCCCAAATGGTCGATCACGTGCTTGAGCGCGGGGATTCGCTCGGAGACGGTGTTCGCATGCTCCAGATGACGCACGATCGTCGCGGTGCTGTCCCAGGTGTAGCCGCGTTCCGCGACGAGCGCGAGACTTTCAAGTACGCTCGGGCGGACCAGCCAATCCGGATCGGGCTCCCAGATGATCATATGCCGGAATCCCTTTACTTCCGGCTCTCCCGCATACGCGTCGAGCGCGCGCTCCGTCGCGCGCGGATCGTCGAGCGGCGCCCAGCCGACGACCCCGCCGATGAAGCGATGGCGGCGCGCCGACTCGACCATGAACGCCGTGTCTTCGAGATTGTCGCCGGCCTGAACGATCACGGTCCGATCGACGCCGTTCTCGCGCGCCAACGCGTCGAGCTCGTCGCCGAGAAAGTCGCGGCGTAGCGGCGCCATTTGTTCGCGCGCCTCGAGCCAAGGCTTGAACCCCGGCTTGTAGCGCCACAGATGGTGGTGTGCGTCGACGATCACCGCTTGCGTATTCTCAAGGGAACGGCACCGTCCTCGCCGGATGTGGACGGATGCCACCGACGCTTACGAACGGCGCGGGCCATCGCGTCACCCTCAACACGCTGGGAGCCGCGATCGCGGGAATTTACCTCGCCGGCGGGGACGGCGGCGTCGCGTGCGTCACCGTCGATGCCGGCGGTAGTGCCGGGAAGACGATCGGCCGCTACGCCAATCGAATCGCGCGCGGCGAATTCGTTCTCGACGGAACGACGTATAAGTTGCCGGTGAACGAGGGACGAAACACGCTGCACGGCGGTCCCGACGGTTTTTCGAAACGCGAGTGGCGTATCGCCGGCGAAAGCGCGGGCAGCATTGAATTCGCGCTGCACAGCCCCGACGGAGATCAGGGCTTCCCGGGAACCATGGAATGCCGGGTCCGATACACCTGGAGCGACGACGATGCGCTGCGCATCGACTATGAGGCCACTACGGACAAGCCGACGGTGATCAATCTCACGAACCACGTCTACTTCAACTTGACCGCAGATCCGGCTGCGTCGATCGCCGCCCACGAGTTGGAGATCCCGGCATCGGCATATACGCCGCTCGACGCCGAGTTGATCCCGACCGGCGAGATCGCCGCCGTCGCCGGCACGTCGCGCGATTTCCGGAAGCGCCGCCCGATCGGCAACGAAAAGTTTGACTGCAACTTCGCACTCGACGGCGCCGACGGATCGTTGCGGCACGCGGCGACGATGCACGAGCCTGCGAGCGGCCGGACGCTCGTCGTCGAGACGACGCAGCCCGGGCTTCAGCTCTATACCGGAAAACCCGGCGCCGTCGCGCTCGAGACGCAGCATTTCGCCGACGCCCCGCACCATCCCAATTTTCGCAGCACCGTGCTGCGGCCGGGGCAAACGTTCCGCGCGACGACGGTGTACCGCTTCGAATGAAGGCGGCGAAAAAGCCGGAATAGCGTGAGGCCGCGATTCCGCACGCTGTATCGCAGCCTGACGATCAACACGTTGATCCCGCTCGCACTGGTGCTCGTCTTACAGCGCCGCTTCGGCATGGCCGCGATTCAAGCGCTAGCGATAGCGGCGGTATTTCCCTTGGGCGACATCGCGTTCAGTTGGATACGCTCGCGGCGCCTCGAGCCGTTGGGTTTCGTCATGCTCGTCGTACTCGTCGCCGGAATCGTTCTTTCCCTCATCAGCGGCGACGTGCGCTTTGCGCTCGTAAAGGAATCGTTTGCGACGGGGATCGTCAGCTTGACGTTTCTCGGCTCGCTGTTCGCTCGGCGACCGCTGATCTTCTGGCTCGGGCGCCAGTTTTCGACGGCGGGCGATCCGGCTGCGGTGGCGGACTGGGACTCCCGCTGGGAGCGTCCGGGATTTCGACGCGCGATGCGACTCATGACCGCGGTATGGGGGATCGGGTATCTCATCGACGCGATCGGTCGCGCAGTCGCTGCCTATGCGCTACCCCCGAACGTGACGATCGTGCTCTCGCCGCTCTCCGCGGTCGGCGTCACGTTGCTCCTCATCGTGTGGACGATCGCGTACGCGCGCAGACGATCCCCTACGGGTTGATCTGCACGGGATAACCGTTGTCGAGCGCTCGGAGCGAGAGCGGCGGTGTCAAAACCGACGCGACGCCGACCGAAGGTCGCTGCACCGGCGAGCCGTAGCCGTCCGACGGAGACCACGGTCGCAATCGATCCCGAAGCACGACGTGCGGCACACCTTCGAGATCGGCGAAGGCGCCGACGGGGAGCGCGCGCCACGGAACGACGTGTCGCCGCTTCTGCCGGCCGTCGACACGCTCGCCGTGCAAGCGCCCGTCGATTGCCTCCGCGCCGCGGAGCTCGGCCGCCGCGGAGAATCGCTCGTAGTCGGCGCGCCTGCAGAGCGCACACGGACGGTGGCCTGCAGCGAGCGCTACCGCCTCGTCGTAGAAAAAGAGTGCGGTCCAACGGCCGGGAGCCCACTTCGGTGCAACCCAGCCTCTGAATGCGAGCGCGCAAACGATCCACCGTTTTCCGTTCCACGGCCGCACGATACGATAGCCGCGATGAATGCAGCCGCGGTTCCCCATCCAGCTGCCGCGCAACGGCGTCTCGACGATCTCGCCGTAGGGATCGACGCGATTACGCCGGGGCACCGCAGAGCTGGCATCGCGGCACGCGCGGAGGGCGGGGCGGTTTCGGGGGCGCCGCCGGCCGTTCGGGTGGGGGCGCCTCGGCTTCGATCGCGGCGACCAGTTCCATCGCCTCGTTATCGGAAAGCGCCCCGTTCGCATGGCCGAACGAAACGGGATAATACCACCCCTCGACGAGACGCTGCAGACGATCCTCGCCGCGACGGGCCGCTTCGGCTGCAAGCTCTGAGGGCGTGAGCGAAGCGCGCGCCGGCGGAAGCAGCTTGCGTCCCTGGGCCGCTCGCACCGCGCGCAGCCAGAGCGCCTCGACTCGCGAACTCACGCGTTCCCACCGCGTCGTTGCATCGAGCGAACGACGAGTACCGCACCCAGTCCGAGAACGGCGAGCACGTCGACGCCGTACGCGAAACGCGCGAGCAGCTCCAAGAGCGTTTGCGGCGGCTCGACGACCGGCGACGAAATCGTCGGCCGATTGGCGACGGCGGCTCCTTCCGGGTTCGGCTTTGGAAAGTGAATGCGCGTCGAAAGGACTGCGAAGAACAAGGCGACGAGCAGCGCCGCGAGCGGCGGCATCGCCAAGGCGAGCCTTCCCCGCAGCGCGAGGTTACTCGCGCCAGCAGATGATTGCATGGTGATGCGAACGGTCGAGCAACGGTACAATGCTCTGAGGAAGCGAGACGAGACCTTCGGGGCGCGCGAGAAGCTCGGCGCGGCGGATCCGGCCGGCTACCGTACAAACCCCGAGATACGCGAGCGCTTCCGCGGCGAGCTCGAGCGGGACGCGCGCGGCGAGCGTCGCCGGCTCGAACGCGAACGCATACGCGAAGGTCAGCAACACGACGGCGAGGATCGTCCAGGTCGCGAGCTGCGGCCGCGAACGGGCTTCGCGCTCGAAGAGGAATGCAACCAGGCCGGCGACCGCCGCTGCGGCCGCGAACGCGTGGAAACCCGCCGCGAGCACCAGCGCGAGCGCGACGATCGCGAGCGCGACCTGGAAGACGCGATCCTCGCGGAGCACCGCCAGTCGCGACTCGGCTTGTGCTTCCTCGGAATAACGCGGAACTTGCGCCTCGGCCTGCAGCACGAAGCGCTCTTTATCGTAGAAGGCGGGGTCCGCGCGGCGAAACCAGTCGATCATCGGGCGACGACCTCGTGCGTGAAGATGGGGACGTGATCGGGTGTCAGCGTCACCACGCGCAGCCGTTGTTGTTCGACAGCTTCTCGCGAACGAAGGCTGACGAAGATGACGGCCGAGCCGTGCCGCCGTACCTCGGCGTGCAAGAGCCGGCCGATGACCTTACGGTCTCCGCCCAAACCGATCTGCGAGAGAGCGACCTCGAGACGATCGAGCTCCGCGTCGAGCGGGCGCACGCGCAACGACAGGACGTCGCGCGAGCCTCGCTGGCAGACGAATCGAACCGTCAGCCGGCGTGCCGCAAACGTTCTGCAGAGCGCGGCGACGAAGCAGATCGCCTTCTCGAGGCGATACTGATGCGCCGACGAATCGCCGTCGAGCGGCGCCGCCGTGTCGAGCACGATGCAGAGATCGTCGCGGCTCGGATCTTGAAACTCGCGGACGTAGAGCTCGTTGGGATCGCGCGAGCGCAGCGAGAGGACGCGATGGATCAATTTCGGAGAATCGCCCGGGCGGTATTCTCGTGCCCCGACGTACTCCTCGGTCGCGACCGGCGTCTTGTGATATCGCCCTTCGGCAACGTGACGGCCGGACAAGAGCGCGTCGGCAAACGGTTCGAGCTGAAAGGTCGCCGGCAGCACCGTGACCGTGTGGACTCCGTCGAACACCGCCGTCGCGCGGAGTGCGCTTCCCGGAAGCTCGATCGCGGCGCGGAACGGCCCCACGTATAAACGACCGCGCTGCTTCGCCAAGACCTCCCACTCGGCGTGCGCCGCGCGACCGCCGTCCAAAAGCGGGATCTCGTCCCAGGGGCCGCCGGCGATCTCGACCTCATCGGTCGAAAAGCGCGCGTTCGCCAAAATTCCAACCGCCGGGAAAAACGAGCCGTCGTAGGCGAGCGTCAAGCGTAGGCGGAAACCGCCGAGCGCGCGGGTTCGCTCCGGGAGATCGACGTTCAAAATTTTGAGGCCGCGAATCGTTCTGAGCGATATGAACGTCGCGAACGCGACCCACAGCAACGGAAAGGCGAGCGCGAACACGATGACCGCGCGAGGCGACGGATTCGTCGCGCCCGCACAAGCGGCCAGGACGAACGCCGCACCTGCGAGGATCAGGCCCACCCGCGAAGTTGCGTTCAGCTCGTAGCGATCGGGAGTAGCGATCACACGAGGGTCGTCGCGGGGAGCGGAATCGAATCGACCAATCGCTTCACGATCCGCGTTTTCCATTCGGTCATGCTCATCAGCGATTCGGGCATGACCTTTGGTATCAAACGGTGGGGCA
>JAFAMS010000183.1 GCA_019233165.1 Vulcanimicrobiota bacterium
GAGAGATGTAGGCGCCCATCTCGAGATTTTCTTGGACGGTCAGTTCGGGAAAGACTTGGCGACCCTCGGGCACGTGCGCGATACCGAGTTCCGTGACTTTGTATGCCGGCAGCGTGGCGATGTTCGTGCCGCCGAACTCAATCGTCCCGCCTTGCAGCCGGACGAGCCCCGAGATTGCGCGCAGCGTCGTGCTCTTGCCGGCGCCGTTCGCACCGAGCAGCCCGACCGCCTCGCCTTCGCCCACGTTCAGGCTGATCGCATTCACGGCCTTGACCGAGCCGTAGGAGGCGGTGACGTTTGTGAGCGAGAGCATCAGTCCGTTGCGTGCGGATGCGGGTGAGCGTACCCGGTCCCCAAGTAGGCACGAATTACCTCGGGATTCCCGACGACCGTTCTCGGCGTCCCTTCCGCGATTTTTTGGCCGTGGTCGAGGACGACGATGTGACGCGCCACCGCCATGATCGCGCGCATCACGTGCTCGACGATGACGATCGTCAGGCCGCGCTGCGCGAGCTGGCCGACGAGCCCGACGGCTTGATCGATCTCCGAGGGGTTGAGTCCCGCCATCACCTCGTCGAGGAGCAGGAGCTTCGGCTCGGTGGCCAGCGCGCGTGCCATCTCGAGGCGCCGCTCGTCGATCGTCGTCAGATCGGCGGCGAGCGCGTTCTCTTTATCGGCGAGCCCGACGAAGCGGATCGCCTCGCGGGCGCGCTCGCGCGCGATGTGCGGCCGGCGGTCGCGCAAGAACGCACCGGTCATCACGTTCGCGAGGACCGTCATCTGTCCGAAGGGGCGCGCGACCTGGAACGTGCGCGCCAAGCCGAGGGTGCAGATCTCATACGGCGGCAAGCCGACCAGCTCGCGCCCGAACGCGGTAATCGAGCCGGCGTCGGGCCGATAGTAGCCGGTGATGAGGTTGAAGCTGGTCGTTTTCCCCGCGCCGTTCGGGCCGATCAGCGCGACCGTCTCGCCCTCGTTGACCGAAAAGCTGAAATCGGCGACCGCGCGCAAGCCGCCGAAGCGTTTGCTGACTCCGCGAACGACGAGCGCCTCAGCCACGGCGCGCGATCCGCTGATATGTGTCGGTGAAGATCCCGAGCAGCCCGGTTGGACGCCACAAGATCACCGCCATCAAGATCAGCGCGTAGACCGTCAACTGCACGCCGCCTCGCCCGCTTCCGAGGGTGCTCTGCAAGAGCGCCGAGGTCGGCTCGAGCAAGATCGTCCCCAGTACCGGCCCCCAGAGCGTCCCGATCCCGCCGACGATCGAGACGAGCGCGGCCTCGACCGAGACGTTGAAGCTGAACGCGGTATTCGGGTCGATGAAGTAGATGTACTGGACGTAGAACGTTCCCGCGAGCGCCGTCAAGAAGGCGCTGATCAAGTAGACGTCGCGCTTGATCCGCGGCGCGTTGACGCCGATCGCTTCGGCCGCGTCCTCGTCCTCGCCGACGGCGACGAGGTAGTAGCCCATCCACGAGCGCTCGATCCGGTAGGTGATCGCGAGCGCGAGCGCGAGCAGGACGAGCGCGAGCCAATAGTAGCCGGCCTTCCCGCCGAACTGCATCATCAGCGGCGCGTTCCCGAGGTTGGGCAGCGTCGTCCCCTCGGCACCCCATGCGAAGTCGCGCAGCTTGAGGAACAGCAGCATCAGCACTTGCGCGACCGCGATCGTCGCGATCGCGAAGTACGGTCCGCGCAAGCGGAAGCAAAGCCAGCCGATCGGCAAGCTGACGAGCATCGCGACGACTCCGCCGGCGACGATCCCGATCCAGGGCGAGATCCCGAGGCGAATCAGCAGCAGCGTCGATGTGTACGCACCCAGCCCGAAGAACGCCGCGTGGCCGAGCGAGAGCTGTTTCGCATAGCCGCCCATGAGGTTCCAGGCGACGCCGATGAACGCGAAGAGCAGGACGCGGATGCAGATGTCGAGCGCGAACGCGTTCTTCACGACGAGCGGGAGCGCGATCAGAATCGTCGCGGCCAGGACGATCGCGATCGTTTTTATCGGGACCATCCGCCAAAAAGCCCGCTCGGCCGAACCGCGAGCGTGACGAGCAGCATCAGGAACACGACGATCAGTCCGGAATCGGCGCCGACGAACTGGATTCCGAGCGACTCGGCGATCCCCATCATCAGGCCTGCGATCAGTGCCCCGGTCACGTTCCCGAGCGTCCCCAAGATCACCGCCACGAACGCCATCAACGTGAAGACTTGGCCGACCGTCGGATACGCCGGATAGAACGGCATCAGCAGCGACCCGGCCGCGCCCGCCAGCGCGAGCGCGAGCCCGACCGCAACGCTGAAGACCCGATTCGGATTGATCCCCATCAACATCGCGACGTCGCGATTTTGGGCGGCCGCGCGCATCGCTTTGCCCATATCGGTCGCGTGCAAGAAGAGCCAGAGCGCGCCCGAGAGGAGCATCGCCACCACGAACGCGATCAGCTTCGCGACCGATACGTACACGGGCCCGACCTGAAACGAGGCGTCGGAGTAGGCGGTGTGGACCGTCTGGTAGTTCGCGGTGAACAGCAGCAGCGCGACGTTCATGAGAAGCAGCGAGAGCGCGAACGTTAGGAAGATCTGCGGCATGTCACCCAGGCCGAGGACCCGTCGGATCAACGTCTCCTGCAAGAGGACGCCGATGAGGAAGAGCGCAGGCATCGAGATCGCGAGCGATAGCAGGGGATCGACGCCGAGCTTCGTCGCGAGGAAGAAGCTGATGTACATCCCGATCATCACGAACTCGCCCTGCGCGAAGTTCACGACCTTGACGACACCGAAGATCAGCGTGACGCCGATGCTCACGAGCGCATAGATCCCTCCGATGAGCAAGCCGTTGATGACGGCTTGCGCCACAGTCGAGAACACCGATGCCGGAGCTGGGGCTAGGCTTTCATGAGCGGCTTACGCGCTTCTTGCGAGGGAAAGACGCTGGCCAAGTCGCCGTGTTGCCACTGAACCCCGACCGGATGCCCGTAGACGTTCTTCCCGTCCGGTCCGAACTTGACTTTCCCGCCCGGCGCCATCGCGGCGTAACCGCGCGAAACGTCGAGCGTCGCGAGCGCGTCGCGCACTTTTTGAGGATCCGACGATTTCGCGCGCTCCATCGCATCGGCGAGCATGAAGGTCTGCGCTACCAAGCCACCCGCGTATTCGAAGATGAACTCGCCGTATTGCTTTTGGAAGGCGGCGCTCACCCGCTGCGCGTCGGCGTCGATGTCGTGATTCCAGTGCGCGACCCCGAGCAGCCCCTCCGCCTCTTTCCCCACGTTCTTGTAAAACTCGGGCTGGACGAACCCGCCCGAGCCGCCGTTGATCGGCATGTTCGCGCCGAGCTGTTTCATCGTCCGCACGATCAGGATGAGATCGTTCAGGTACGACACCGAGAACAGCATGTTCGCGCCGGACGACTTCACCTTGTTGATGAGTGGGCTGGCGTCGGTGAAGCCGGCCGAGTACGGCTCGAACATGACGATCTCGACGTTCTCGCCGGGAGCCTGCTCTTTGAGGCCGTTCGAGGTCGCCGTCCCAAAGGCGGTGTTCTCGAAAATGACCGCGACCTTCGGCTTCTCGCTCACGAGATGCGACATCCGCAGCTGCGCCTGCGCGAATTGGGAGGCGCGCGCGAACGGAGTGAACGTGAAGGTGCGGCCCTTGTTCAACTGATCGGAGCTGGACCCGGTGATCAGCGGAACCTTGGCGCGCTCGGCTACTTCGCTCGCAATCAGCGTCAGCGCACTCGCGTAGCAGCCGTGGATCGCTGCGAGCTTGTTGCTGCTGATGAGCCGGTCGGTCTCCGTGCGCGTCACGGTCGGATCGCTCTGCACGTCTGAGGTAATCAAATTCAGCTTGGCGCCGCCGAGCGATTTGATCCCGCCGGCGTCGTTGACCATCTGCACGGCGAGCTTCGCCGCGTTCACGCAGCCCTGCCCGATCAACGCGAGGCTGCCCGTCGTGGGATAGAGGCCACCGATGTTGATCGTCTCTGCCGCTCTGCCAAGGAGCGGGGTCCCGAATCCGGCGGTCGCGACCGCTCCGGCAGTCGTGGTGGCGAGAAAATGTCTCCGCTTCATAGAAAGGACCTCCACGGGGAAACATCGGATGTCTTCGGGCGGGCGGGTTCGCCGGTACGGTAGGATCCGCCTCCAAGACGGAGAGTCATCCGATGAATGTGTCAGCCACCCCCCAGCGCCGGACCGACGTGGCGATCGCCCGCATCAAGGCGATGATCGCGAGCGGTGAGCTAGCGCCCGGCCAGCGGCTCCCGAACGAGCAGGATTTGGCACGCGAGCTCGGGCTCTCGCGCAACTCGCTGCGCGAGGCAGTGCGCGCCCTGACGATGATTAAGGTCCTCGAGCCGCGCCAAGGCGACGGGACCTACGTTACGAGCCT
>JAFAMS010000232.1 GCA_019233165.1 Vulcanimicrobiota bacterium
GTTGGGACGATCGAGAGCGCACGGTCGACGAGTGCCGTGTCTTCGGGGTCGAGGAAGACTGCGGGCGTTGCGGCCATGATTGCGGGGATCTTTTCGTGCGCGCGCAAGCGCGTTGCGATGACCAACGCGTCGACGGTGTCGTCGATCTCGATGAGCTTGTCGATCGCGCGGCGGCCTTCGGCTTCCAGGGCGGCGCGTTCGTGGTCCATGAGGTGCTCGCGCAGCAGATCGTGGACCCGGTACGCGCCTTGACGGTCGCGCGAGATTGGCACGCCGCGGGCCGGCAGCGATGCCAGCACCGCGTCGGCGTTCTGGAACCCGATGTCCCGAAGTAGCGACGGCCACGCCGTGTCCAGCAGCGACGCGACGAGCAGCATGCGCCGCTCCGTTTCGGAGAGCCGCGTCCAAAGCGGCACGGCCATCGCGTCGATCCCGCGCGCACGTGCTTCTTCGATCGCGGTCGCATCGTCGTGCCGCTGGTCCCAAATCCGAATGATGTGGGCGCTGACCAGCGGCCATCCCAGCGTGCGCTCGATGATGCGTTTTCGCTCGTCGGCGGCAACCTGCGCTTTAAAGCGCTCCGCGAGCTCGCCGAGATCTTCTTCGGTGAAGGCAAGATCATCGGCCGTCAGCGGCATCCCCATCCGCCCGCCGGCGATCCAAAGACTCGTTGGGAGCTGCAAAGGCGAGCGCGAGGCCAGAATCCACTTGAGCCGGCCTCGCGTTTGCTCGATGAGTTTCTCGATCAGCTCCCAGGCGCCGACGTTCTCCTCGAGCAGGTGAAGATCGTCGATGGCGATCCGATGGCCGGCGCCGGTAAGATGCGTGTTCCACCACATGGCGAGCGCGCCGATCGCATCGTCGTGGAAGTGGGCGTTGGAATACGCGTCGTTGACGGTTGCCTTCGCGCCGGGTGCGAACTCGACTGCCGCATCGCAAATCGCCCGCAGCAGGTCCAATACCGGCTGTGAGGACGTTCGCAGGCGTGCGATCGTCGCGTCGCCACGGCTCGAGACGAATTCGAGAATCGTGGTTTTCCCGAAACCGGCGCCCGCAACGATCTCGACGAGGTCGTACTCGAGGGCGAGGTCGAGCCGGCGTTGGAGTCTCCGCGTCAGCGGGACGGTTTCGATTCCGGTCCCCGGGAAGGGCGCCGCGACCACTTCGCCCATCAGCCCGGCGGCCTCCAGGCTAAGCGGCCGTTTCGTCGATCTTTCGAACGATAGCGCCGCAGGGCGCGCAGAGCGAAGGGTGCTCGGGGTCGCCGCCGAGCGGGAGATATTTCCAACAGCGAGCGCACTTCTCGCCCTGCGCGGGCTCGAGCACCAGTTCGGTGTCCGCGTTCGACGATCGTTCGAGCGACGCGACCTGTGAGACGATCAATGCCTCGCGAAGGTTGTCGCCGAGGGCGGCAAAGCGCTCGTAACGGGTCGCCGGAACGGAGACCCGAGCCGCTAATTGATAGTCCCGCAAGCCTTCGTTTGACGCGACCTTGGCTCGCAGAGCACGGAGCTCGGACCATAGGCCCAGCGCCTCCTCGTCCAGCCGATCGACCCTTGGAAGAGATAAGTCGAACACGCTGGCCGCTTGTTCCTTCAGAATAGGTGGCAAGAACTGCCATGCTTCCTCGGCGGTAAACGACAAGACGGGTGCGAGGAGGACGCAGAGCGTCCGCAACATCTCGAGCGCCGCACTCTGCGCGCTCCGCCTCCGGTCGGCGTCGCGGGCGCTGGTATAGAGCCGGTCCTTGACCGCGTCGACGTAAAATGCCGAGAACTCGTTATCGAACGCGACCAGGGCCAAGTACGCATCGTGCAGGCGATAGGAACGATAGTCTTCGACGACTTGTTTTGCGAGGGCGTCGGCCCGCGCCAGCACCAGACGGTCGAGCGGCTCCATCGCCGAACGCGGCATCACGCGGTTCGGCGGCAGGTCGTCGACCACCGACAGTAGGTAGCGCAGGCGCAGTCGCAGGTTGCGATAGACGTTTCCGACGTTCTCGAGCATCTTTGGGCCGAGGCGCACGTCGCTGCTCCACTCTACCGACGCCGCCCATAGGCGCAAGACGTCGGCACCGTACGTCTCCATCCCGTCGACCGCACCGATATAATTGCCGAGCGATTTATGCATCGCTCGCCCTTCGGCGTCGTTCACCCAGCCGTACGAGAGAACGCCCTTGTAGGGCGCGCAGTCGCGCACCGCGACCGATGTGATCAGATTGCTGCGAAACCAACCGCGATATTGGTCGCCGCCCTCGAGATAGAGATCGGCGGGAAACGGCTGGTCGCGCGTCACCAAGACGCCGCGCCACGTCACCCCCGACTCGAACCAGATGTCGACGATGTTCATCTCTTTGCGAAAGCGCGTTCCGCCGCACTTCGGGCAGGCGAAGCCTTCGGGCAGAAACGACTCGAGCGGCTCGGTCCACCACACGTCGCTCCCGTCGCGGCCGAAGCGCTCGGCGACGCGACGTGCGACCTGCACGTCGATGATCGCTTCGTTGCACGCTTCGCAGTCGAACGCCGGGATCGGCGTCCCCCAGATCCGCTGGCGTGACAAGCACCACTCGGGATGCAGCTCGATCATCTGCGCCATCCGCGTCTCGCCCCATTCGGGAATCCAGTGCACGGAAGGGATCTGCTCGAGGATTCGCTGTCGCAATCGCTCCCTGTCCATCCCTATGAACCACTGGGCCGTCGCTCGGAAGATCACCGGATTCTTGCAGCGCCAGCAATGCGGATACGAGTGCGTGTAGTCTTCGAAGCAGACGAGTTTTCCACTCGCGCGCAAGTCGTCGATGATGATCGCGTTCGCATCGAAGATCTCGCGACCGGCGTACGGCCCCGCCTCACCCGTGAAGCGCCCGGCCGCATCGACCGGATTCAGCGGCGCGAAGCCGTACTTGACGCCGAGCTCGAAGTCGTCGGCGCCGTGGCCGGGTGCCGTGTGGACCGCGCCGGTGCCGGTGTCGAGCTCGACGTGGTCGGCGACGACGACGATCGAATCGCGGTCCATGAAGGGGTGGCGCACGGCGGCCATCTCGAGCTTCGCGCCCGGCACGCCGGCGAGCCCGGCGAGCGGCTTGCCGAGTTTCTGCGCGACGCTTTTGGCGAGCGCTTCCGCGACGATGACCAGCTCGTCGCCGGCATCGTACAAGCCGTAGCGCGCCTCCGGATCGAGCGCGATCATCAAGTTCGCGGGCAGCGTCCACGGCGTCGTCGTCCAGATAATGATCGAGAGGGGTTTTCCTTCGGCGCTACGCTCGGGATGACACCGCTGCAGCAGATCCGCTCGCTGTTGTTCGTTTGCGGTGAAACGCACGTAGATTGATGGCGAAACGTGATCGTCGTATTCGATCTCGGCTTCGGCGAGCGCGGTCTCGTCGTGGATGCACCACAGCGTCGAGCGCAAGCCCTTGTAGATGAGGTTCTTTTCGGCAAGATCGGCGAGCGTCTCGACGATCGCCTTTTCGAACGACGGGTCGATCGTCCGGTATGGATCGTCGTAGAGACCTGCGAAGCAGCCCATCCGCAAGATCGTCTCGCGCTGAATGTCGAGCCAGTGCAGCGCGCGCTCTTTGCATTTCGCGCGCAGCTCGATCGGATCGGTCTTGTGATAGTCCAGACCCAAGTGTTTGAGCGTCTCCAGCTCGATCGGGAGTCCGTGCATGTCCCAGCCGGGGATGAACGCGGCCCACTCGCCGTCGAGCAAATGGATCTTCACGAAGCAATCCTTGAGGAAGCGGTTCAGGAAATGCCCCATGTGCAGGTTGCCGTTCGCGTACGGCGGCCCGTCGTGCAAGATCCAGGGCTTCGCGCCTTTGTTCTTCTCCAGGCGCTTTTCGTACGTGCGATGCTCCGCCCACCACTTCACCCGGTCCGGCTCACGCTTGGTGAGATCGGCCTTCATCGGAAACGCAGTCTTGGGGAGGTTGAGGGTGCTGCGGTAGTCGCGGGTAACGGCGGTCATCCCGCCGGGGTTCGCGCTGTCCTCAAATGGGTCCACCCGCTCCAGGCGATGAATCCGCCGAGCGTGGCGTACCACGCGTACGGCCACGCGTGGGTCGAACCGAGCATGACGAGCGACGCGACGACCGCACAGACCGCCAAGGTAACGCCGACCAGCGCCGCGGCGATCGTCGCCGCCCGGCGGTCCCGCGTCCGCATCCACAACAGGGCGCGCAAGACGCGGCCGCCGTCCATCGGGAAAGCCGGGATCAAATTGAAGACGGCGAGCACCGCGTTCGCGACAGCGACGTAGGCGAAGCCGATCGCCGCTCCGGCACCGAGCGGCGTCGCGTCGAAGCGGTCGCAGACCGCCATCGCGCCTGCGGCGGCGAGTGCGATCGCCCCGCTGACGACCGGTCCGGCGAGTGCGATCGCGACTTCGGCGCGCGGCGTCGGCGGCTCGTTCTCGAGCGTCGCGACGCCCCCGAAGATGAAGAGCGTGATCCCTTGCGTCTGCACGTCGAACCTACGCGCAACGAGCGCGTGCGCGAACTCGTGCACGACCACGCTCGCGAACAACAGCATCGCGCAGAGCGCCGCGAGCGCCGCCGCGACGAGCGGCGTCAAATCCGAAAACGCCTGGGCGAGCGTCCACGTCACGAACGCAAACAAAACAACCCAGGAGATATGCAAACCCACCCGGATGCGAAATAGTCTGCCGAGCGAATACGTCGAGACCATCGCGGACGTCCACTCTTCGTCCGCGGCGGTCTGCGGCCTCTCGACTAACCGGCCAAAATCTCGTCGAGTGCGTCGAAGTTTTGGCCGGCGAGCAAGCGCATCCGTCCCGACTGCGGGAGCAACTCGGCGCGCAGCGAGTCGCGTTCGTCCCAGAGCCGGTCGACGAGCGCTTCGACGTCGGCGCGATCCGGCACGGCGCCGCGTCTCAGCGGCTCCCACAGCGGCGGGAGCGGCCATGCGAGGTCTTCGCAAAGCGCCGAAACCTTGGGGTCGTAGGGGACGGCGAGAAACGGAACGCCGAGACGCGCGGCGATGATCACCGCGTGCAGCCGCATCCCGATCGCGACGCGCGCACGCGAGAAAATCTGCGTCGCGTGAGCCAGATCATAGGCCGGCAGCAACGTCGGCGCGCTGCGAGCCGCCCGGATGACGGCGGTCGACGCTTCGGCGTCCTGCGCGCCCCCAAGCGGGAGAAAGGCGACCTTCGCACCGCGTTCGGCGAGCCGGTCCACCGCGGCCGCGAGCGTCTTGATGCCTCGCTCGAAGCCGGGGATCTTGCGCACGGAGACGACGGCGAGCGGTTCGCTCCCCGGGCCTAAGCCTTCGGCCTCGAAATCGAGCGCCGGCACGTCGTCGAGCATCCAGACCGGATCAGCCGTGCGGGCAACCGGCACCTTCGGCAAGAGCCCGGCAAGCAGCGCACGCGACCGTTCGTCGCGGACGGTCGCCCGCGCGACCCGGCCGCACCACGCGCGCACGATCGCGCGGCCTACGAGGTTCAGCGGACCGACCGATTGCGCGAAGATCATCGCTCGCTTGCCTGCTCGCCCCGCCGCGCGCAGAATTCCCGCATAATAAATGAGGCTTCGCGTGCTTGTCGCGTTCTGCAAGAGTCCGCCGCCCCCCGAGATCACGACGTCGGTCCGCTGGATCGCGCTCCGCACGGCGCCCGGGTTCATCCGGGGCGTCGCCTCGACGCCGTAACGGCGGGCCGTCTCGGCCGGCGTCTGCGAGAGAACGTCGATCTCGATTTCGGGATGCCGCCTGCGCAGCTCGCGGACGATCGCTTCCAGCAACGCCTCGTCGCCGAGATTTCCGAACCCGTAGTAACCGGAGAGCAGAACCCTCAGCTCGGCGCGCGCCTCGCCCGGAACCGCTCGTAGAGCGCGATTGCAATCGCGCCGAAGATTACGCCGGCGACCACGCCGAGGACGACGCGAATCGCCGAGACGCCGAGCGGCGTGTGCAGGTGCGAAAACGTGTCGACGACGTCGGAGAGCCCGATTCCGACCGCGAGCGCAAAAATCCATCCCCACGCCCGGCGGTCGCTGGGGATCAGCGACGGGAGCAGCATCAAGAACGGCCAGCCGACCAAGAATTCCTTGAAGCGCGGACGGACCGAGAAGAGCGCGGTGAGATTCGAGCGCAGCGCGAGCTCGAACGCGCTCGGCGTCACGTCTGGTTGGTTTCCGCTGCGGATTACCAATAAGAACCCCGCGACCGCAAGGACCGCGATGACGAGCAGCTGGATGACGCGTACCGGCGCATCGAATGCGGCGCGCGGATCGGCGAGCTTTCCGCCGAGCTTCGGCGTGAACCAGTAGAGTCCCAAGATTGCGAGCGGCGGCACGACGAGAATCGCCTTGACCCCGGCGAAACGATCGATCTCTTCCATCGTGAGCGGCGTGCTCAACAGACCGACCACGACGAGCCCGCCGGCGAGCGCGACGCCGACGCCGACGACCAGCGCTCGCAAACCCGCGACGTACGGCTTGCCTCCGAGCGTCCCGCGGAACGCCGGCGCGACGGCGAGCGCGCCCGCAATCGGAAAGAGCAACGCGCCGGCGAGCGCGATCAGCTTGCGCGCCACCATGTCGTGATGCACGAGGTAGCCGAACGCCACAAGCACGACGTCGAAGCCGACGATCGCAAAAGCGAGCCGGCGATCCGCAATGCCGAAAAACTCCAGGATCAGCAAAAAGATCGCCGGAACCGCGAGCGACGCGATCAGAATCACGATCGGATTGATCCGAAACGCCGGGACGGGCGTCGCGGTCCCGAGCGTGTAGCCGCGCGCCCGCAATCCGGCTGCGATGCGGCGCACGATCTCGACGTTGGTCGCCTCGATCGATCGATTCTCCCACAGGTGCGTGTACGGCCGCAGGTAGACGACGCGAATGTTGCGCTCGCGCACGCCCAGCAAGTAGCGGCCGATCACGACCTCCGGTTCGAGCTTGTCGAGCTCCGTCTTCGAGATCGCTTGAACGCGCGTCGTGAGCCCTGGGATGAACGAGGCCAGCCGCTCGGTCCCTTTTTGCTCTTGCGCCTTGTCGTACCACTCGATCGCGCCGAAGCGAAGCTGGGTGCGCTTGAACGCGGCGCCGGTGTCGACGACGTGATCGGGATAGCCGACAACCTGGTTCGAAAGGCCCATGAAGATCATTGTCCCGAGCTTCGCGCGGTGCAAGAGCGAATCAAAGACGGCGTCGATCTGCGGCGTTCCGAAGCGCTCGTCGTTTTGGACGCGCGGATCGACGATCAGGTGCAGCTTGCGCGCGAGCGCGAACTGCTCGCTCGGAATCCCCAGCCCCATCGTCGCGAAAAAGTCCGGCTGCGTGCGAATCGCGACGATCCAAGGGTTCGACGCGTTTATCACGCGCACCGCGGACGCGCCGAAGCGGATCGGCAAGTCGTGGACGTACCGCCGGTACGTCGATTGGTTCCAGACCAGCAGATAGACTTCGTTCGCCTTCACGCGACCGTCCCGAACCATTGCGCTCAGGACCGGATTCCCCAGGGTCGCGAGGCGTGACTGATTCAAAAGCTGCGCGCCCGAGAGCGCGACGGCGTTGGCGTTCGTCGTCCCGACCCCCGCGCCGAGCTCCTCGCTCAGCGCGAGCGAGGTCAGTCCGGCGCGGCGCAGGGCGACGAGGAACTGCTCCTCATTGTAACCGTACGAGCGCGCGAGCGCGTCGAAATCGACGAAATCCATCGTGATCTCGACGTGTTTGCTGTGACGTTCTTTCTGGTAGCGCGACGCGGCGACGTAGAGGTTTGCGACGAGCGCGACTGCCAGCAAAACGAGCAGCGCCCGGCGATAGGGAGTCAGCGCGCGGCCTCCCGCGTCGCGGCGTACGTCGCAAGGAACGTACCAAGCCGTTCGTTCACTTCGTCGGGACGGTCGAGCTGCAAGTAGTGTCCTCCGGGAATCGCTTCGTAGCGAAAGTCGTCGCCGAGTCTTTCCTGTAAGGTCTGCACGAGCCGTGGAAACCGCGGCCTGCGGAAGCCTCCCGAGCCTTCGAGCAAGAACGTCGGGTCGCTGATCTCGCGCGCAAAGTCGCGCAGCTCAAAGCCGGCCGGCCCGGTGAAGCCTTCTCGATAGATGCGCGGATACTCAAAAGGCATCTGAGCGGCCTGGTCGGGCCACGCCTCTTCCGCGCGCGCTCGATCCTCGAAGCCGCGAGCGAAGAGCCGCGGCAAGAGCCGCCTCGTGAGCCGTGCGGTCAAGGGCGCGGCGAGCGGACCGGCTACGCGCCCCAGCGGGAGCCAGAGGCGCAGGATCAGTTCGTCGCCGGTTCCGTAGGCCGGGTCGATTAAGAAAAGACCCGCGATCCCGCCCGCTACGTCGCACGCCAGGGCCAACGCGAGAAGTCCGCCGGCGGAGTGACCGACGACGAACGCCGGCCGGTGCGCGTCATCGAGAACCGCGGCGAGCCCCTCGCGCGCATCCGCGTAGTAGTCTGCAAAGCCCGCGTCGTCGACCGGCGTCGCGGCGCCGTGACCGCGCGCTTCCCAAAGGAAGAGCCTGCGCGTGTCACGCAGCGCCGCCCGCTGCGGCTTCCACGACCACGCTCCACCGCCGAGACCGTGCAAAAAAAGAACGGGCACGGCACCGGCCGGCCCATCGACGTGCAGAACACCGCCCGAACGCAGTTCTATCACGGAAGGGCGGCTTCGAAGTCCAAACAGGAAAGCCCGCCAGAAAGCGGGCTCTCACTGCCGTCGCGTAGCGCGTTGCCACGCTACCGGGTGTGGGCGACGTCTCTCGGCGGTTCCACTGGTGCGCCCACCCTCACCAGGACCTTGGGGGTGATTTTAGCCGCTCGGGTCGAGCGGGGCTAGAGGTTTACGGAACTTTTACGAGCCTTCGCCCGAAGACCACCGTGGGGCGCGCTTTTCAATAAACGCTCCCATTCCTTCTTGGGCGTCGGCCGCGAGCGCGTTCATGCTCATCACTTCTTTCGCATACGCGTACGCTTTGGGCTGATCGAGATCGATCTGTGCGTAGAACGCCGCCTTCCCCAATCCGATTACGAACTTACTCGCCTCGGCGACCTTTTGCGCGAGTGCGATCGCTTCGTCGTGCAAGCGCTCGTTCGGAACGGCACCGTTGATCAACCCCCACGCCTCTGCTGTTCGAGCGTCGATGAACTCGCCGGTCAGCAGCATCTCCATCGCGCGTTTGCGCCCGATCGCGCGCGTGAGCGCGACCATCGGCGTCGTGCAAAAGAGCCCGATCTTCACGCCCGGCGTCGCGAACTTCGAATCTTCCGAGGCGAGCGCGAGATCGCAGCTCGCAACGAGCTGGCACCCGGCGGCAGTCGCAACGCCGGAAACGACCGCGATCACCGGCTGCGGGATAGCCTGCACCTTCTGCATCAGCTCGGTGCAGACGTCAAAGATCTCGCGATACGCGATCACGTCCCGCCGCAACATCTCGCGCAGGTCGTGCCCGGCGCTAAACACCGGCCCCTCGTGACGCAAGAGGACGACGGCAACCGAGCGGTTGGATCCGATCTCCTCGAGCGCGCCGATGAGCGTGCGCATCACCTCGAGCGAGAGCGCGTTGCGCTTTTCCGGACGGTCGAGGACGATCTCGGCGATCCGGTCGGGGCGGACCGAAGTCCGGACGAAGGCAGAGCGAGGTTCAGCGAGCACGGCATCCCTCCCGAAGCGTGGGCTGCTCCCTTCGACCCGGCCGGAGCGCTCCCGGCTGCACGCCCCCGCTTGCTCCCTCGCATGGCGCTCGCCGCGGGTGGGA
>JAFAMS010000312.1 GCA_019233165.1 Vulcanimicrobiota bacterium
CGAGCGCCATCATCGCGTTGCGCCCGGCGAAACGGGGGTTCGTCATCACGTTGAATCCGACGGTGTTGAACGCCTTGACGAGACGGGCGCCTGGCGCGGCTTTCGCGACGCGCTCCGCCTGCGAGGTGTCGAATCCGAGTTCGAGACCGCTGAGGTCGGATTTGAGCGGGTTCGTGCAGTCGATGACGACCTTCCCCGCGAGCGGACGGCCCGAGACCGCTGCTTCCGCTTGATTCGCCGGCGTCGTAATTGCGACGACGTCGGCGCCGGCGAGCAACGCCGCAGCCTCTTCGGGCGGCGTGGCGCGGCGCACGTACGAGACCTCGTGCGCGGGCGTCCAGCCCTCGCCGAGCGCTTGGCCGACGTTCCCGGCGCCTACGATCGCGATCTTCATCGGGTTCTCTCCTCGTTCGACGCCTGTGAGAAACCGAAAAGGCGCGCCGGGTTTTCCCAAAGGACTTTCCGACGATCGGCACCGTCCGGGACGACGCGCGCGAGCCATTCGAACGTCTGCAGGTAGGTCACGTCGTTCTCGTAGTTGACGAACGGCCAGTCGGAGCCCCAAACGCAGCGCTCGATTCCGAACGCCTCGATGACGGCCGCGACGTGGGCGTCGCAGTCCTGCCACGGGAAGCGCTCCTTCGAGCTGCGATAGGCGGCGCTGATCTTCACCGCGGGGCGCACGTCGCGGGCGAATGCGAGCAGCCGCGCGAAGCCGGGTTCCTCGATTCCGGCGGCGACGTCGGGACGGCCGAAGTGATCGAAAATGATTTTTCCGCCGTCGTACGCGGCGCGGATTACCTTCTCGTATTTGGGAAAGTCCGACGCGCGCACGTGGATTTGCAACCACCAGTCCCGTTCTTGCAGCATGCGCAGGAGCCGCTTCGCGTCCGGACGCTCGAAAAAACCTGGATCGAGGCTGATCAAATTGACCCGCATCCCGATCGCGCCCCGCCGGGTCATTGCGTCGAGGTCCTCGGAAGCGACGTCGGCCGCCGGAATCGCGATCGCCTTCAGCGCGTTGCGCGGACCGTGCTCGACGGCGGCGAGCGTGACCTCGTTGTCGTGCTGGTAGCAGCTCGGCTGCACGATCAGCCCGTGCGTGATCCCGTGCCCTGCGAGGACGCCGTAAAACTCTTCCTGCGTGCGAAATGCGGCCGGCGCCGGTTTGTTCCCCGGCCCCTCAGGGATTTTTGCAAACGGGGAGATGACGTGCGCGTGCGCGTCGACCGAAGGTTCTCGTCTCAACGCGGACCTCTACGTGGCGCAAAACGACCGCCCCTTGACCGCAGGCAAGCTCCGGCGCCGGAGTCGAGCGACGGCTGCTTCCTCGGCGTCGCAAGCCCTGGTATCGGGTACGTCCGGAGTTCATGCGCCGCGTCAACATCACCGCACTTGTAGAAGCCTTCTGCGCGGCAAGCGCCGTCGCCGCACTCACGCCACATTTCGAAACGACCCCAAACCGCGGGAGAGTCTGGGTGGTACGCGACGAGCCGAAGGCGCTCATGCCCGGACGGGACTAGCGCGCCCGGTCCGAAGGGTCGCACGAGCGCGGCGTGACAACAGCACGCCATGAAAGCGAAGACTTCCACGGCGCGGCTGCGCGAGATCTTGCGGCAGCCCGGCCCGGTCGTCGTCCCGGGCGCGACTGATTGCTTCGTCGCAAAGCTGATCGAAGGCGAAGGATTCCCGATCGTCTACGTTACCGGCGCCGGCGTCACGAACACGCTCTTAGGGCTTCCCGATCTGGGTCTCATCACGCTGACCGAGCTCGCGCAGCGCGCCGGACAAATTGCCGACGCCGTCTCGATTCCGGTGATCGCCGACGCCGACACGGGATTCGGCGGCGTTCAGAACGTCAAGCGCACGATCCGCGCGTACGAGAAAGCCGGGATCGCGGGGCTGCACATCGAGGATCAAGTGATGCCGAAGCGCTGCGGCCACTTCGAGGGAAAGGCCGTCGTACCGGTGGAGGAGATGCTTTTCCGGCTGCAAGCCGCCCTCGACGCGCGAACCGATCCCGATTTTCTGATCATCGCGCGCACCGACGCCCGCGCGGTGGAAGGGCTCGACGCGGCGCTCGAGCGTGCGCGCGCGTATCTCGAGCTCGGGGTCGACGCGCTGTTCATCGAGCAGCCGCAGAGCGTCGAGGAGCTAGCCGCGATCGGGCGCGCGTTTCCGAATACGATCCTCCTCGCCAACATGGTCGAGCGGAGCAAAACGCCGCTCCTACCAGCGGCCCAGCTCGGCGAGCTCGGCTTCAAGATCATCTTGTACGCAAACGCCGCACTGTACCTCGGGGCCTACGCGATCCGCGACGGCCTGCGCGTCCTCCAAGAGGAAGGCTCGACGCAGACACTCCTCGACCGGATGATGACGTTCAAGGAACGCCAAGAGCTCGTCGGTCTCGACGAAGCCGATGCCTACGAAAGCAATCTCCTCAAACGCGTGCGCGACGCGGCGCCGGTGCGCGCGAGCTAGCTTACGGCGCGTTGGCGCCGGCGTCGAGTCCTAGCGCTACCATCATCCGGACGCCGTATTCGAGCGCGCGTTCGTCGATGTCGAAGCGTTCGTGATGGTGCGGAAACGACGAGCGCTCGTCGCCGCGGCAGCCGACTTGGTAGAAACACGCCGGTACTTTTTCGGCGAAGAACGAGAAATCTTCGGCGCCCATGATCTTCGGGAATTCTTCGATGTGTTCGGCGCCGAGCGTGCGCTCCCCGAGCGCGCGGGCGTACTCGGTTTGCTCTGCGTCGTTCGAGGTCACCGGGTAGCGCCAGATATAGTTGAAATCGTAGGTCGCGCCCGACGCCGCACAGATCCCGGCGAGCACGCGTTCGATCCGACCGCTCATCTCGGCACGGACGCCGGCGTCGAACGCGCGAACGGTGCCGAGCAGCTTCGCCGAGGTGGGGATGACGTTATACGTCGTCCCCGCTTGGAACGAGCCGATCGTCACGACGGCGGGCTCGACGGGGTTGACGACGCGGCTGACCACTTGCTGCACCGCGACGACGAACGAGCTCGCGACGTAGATCGGATCGATCGAAAGGTGCGGCGCCGCGCCGTGCCCGCCCTTTCCGTGAATCGCGATCTCGATCGAGTCGCTCGATGCGTAGATCTGTCCCGCGCGAAAGCCGACTTTCCCGGTCGGATGCTGCGAGGAGAGGTGCAGCCCGTACGCGCGCTCGATCCCGTATTCCCCGAGGATCCCAGCCTCGACCATCGCGCGTGCGCCGCCGAGCCCCTCTTCGGCGGGCTGGAAGCACAGGACCACGGTTCCGCAGATCTCGGCGCGGCGCTCGCTCAAGATCTGGGCTGCGCCGAGCAGGATCGCGACGTGTCCGTCGTGACCGCACGCGTGCATCGCATCGTTCGTCGAACGGTATGCCGCTTCGTTTTGCTCGCGGATCGGGAGCGCGTCCATGTCGGCGCGGAGCATGATCGTCTTCCCTGGGCGGCCGCCCTTCACGATCCCGAGCACCCCGGTTTGCGCGATCCGTTCGTGAACTTCGAGCCCGAGCTCGCGCAAACGCGCCGCGACCAGTGCCGCCGTGCGGTGTTCCTGAAATCCGAGCTCGGGATGCGCGTGCAGATCGCGTCGCGTCGCGACCACGCGCTCCAAAATTCCGGAGGAAACCTCGACCGTCAAATCGAGCTTACGATACGGCGGCGAAGGGAAGCGTCCCGGGCACCATTCCCTCTTGCGCCGTCGTCGCGATCAACTCCGCGATCCGGCGCGAGGCGCCGCGCGGCGCCAGCTCGGCTTCGTGCGCGCGCATCTGCTCGCGGAATGCAGGGTTCGTGACGATCCGGCGCACCGCTGCGACGACGCCGCGCGTCGTCAAAGCGACGAGCCCGATCCCGTTGCTGCGCACGTACTTCAAGTTGCCTTGTTCTTGCCCGGGGACGTAATCGTAGACGACGACGGGCAGCTCGGAAACGCTCGCTTCGGCGATCGCGCCCGGCCCCGCTTTCGTCACCAAGATATCCGATGCGCGCATCAGCGCGGGAACGTCGTCGCGAAAACCGAGGATCGTCATCGGCGCGGAGAGGCTCGGCGCGAGCTCTTCGAGCCGTTCGCGAAGCGGCTCGTTGCGGCCGCAGACGACGACGAGGTGCAACGGGATTCGCGATTTCGCGAGCGCGAGCGTCGTAGGGAAGAGTTTTCCTCCGCCTTCGCCGCCGGCCATCAGCAATGCGACCGTCGCATCCTTGGGGAGCCCGAGCTGCGCGCGGATCTCTTCCTTGCTCGCCGCGACGTCTTCGAATTTCGGATGAACCGGATGGCCGAGACGAAAAAGTCGATCGCGCGGGATCCCGCGCTCGAGCGCGCGCTGCGCGACCTCTTTGGCCGGGACGACGACCGCGTCGACCTCCGGATTGAGCCACGATTCGTGAACGCGGCCGAGATCGGTCACGACCGTGACGATCGGGACGCGCAATCGCGCATCGGCGCGGGCGCGCAGCGACGCGTGGTTCAGCAGCGGGTGGACGGAGACGATGACGTCCGGGCGATAGCTCAAGAAAACGCCGCGCAGCCGCTCCCGGTAGAGCGGCTCGCAAAAACGGACGAGCGACTTGAACCGGCGGCGGCCGTTCGTGGCGTGGAAGAGTGCGCCGTAGACCGGGGGAGCGTAGCGGAGGGCGGCGCTATACGCGGGGCCCAGCTGTGAGAGCGGGAACGAGCAATGGTTTCCGATATCCTCGATCCGCCACTCGAAGCGGTCCTCGCCCTTGATCTGATCCAGGGCAGCGCCGATCGCCAGCGCGCCGCTGCGGTGGCCGCCGCCCGTATCCGAGATCAGGAAGAGGATCCGTTTTGTCATCAAGCCTCGCTTCGAAGGGGTTTACCCCCGTCCGGGGCTTGGTACCGGCCCTTTCCGTCGGACGGGAGCGCGTCCCGACCGGCGCATCGCGCTTCGCAGCGCGGCTTTGCGCCGGCGCGTCCCTCGGCTCACGGCCCGGAAGAACGCGATGCACGCGCGAGCCGGGGCATCGTAGAAGCGGAAGATGTCGCCGAACTCGATCTCGGGGTTTCGGTGGTGGCCGTCGTGGTCCTCGGGGAGGACGATCCCGAAGGGCCGGGTGAGGGCGACCACCCAGCGGGGCGTCCGCCACCCGAGCTCGGTCGTATGCCGCCACCACACGTGGAATTGACCGAGAATCAGGCCCAGGAGCGCGCCGGCCGGCGAGAAGTGCCACAAGAGCGCCGCGAGTGCGATGTACGGGAGCGCGCCCAAAAGTCCGTCGGCGAGGACTGCCGGACTGATCGAGAGCACGGCGTGGTCCCAGTAGGAGCGCCGTCGATCGTGATGCGTGCGCAAGTGCAGCTTGAACCAAACGTGCTGCGGCACATGGTAGAAGAACGTCGAAGCGAAGTCGCCCACGATTAAGACGATGATAAGAACGATAATCGTCGTTAACACGTGCGCACCCCGCGCGTAAGCGTTTTCACGTCAATCTCCGTCACTGATTCAGGGGGCGGATTACCGTTGCTCACTAGGATTCCTTTTCGATGTGCCTACTGGTTGGCCGTTTGTCTTGCAACGGCGTGTTCCGTTTCGGTTCCAACGGTGCCGCATCCCGAACTCGCACAAACGGTTCGCATCGAGGCGCTGCACGATGAGGCTCTTTCCTGGCATATTCCCCAGGTTGTCCCAGTGTTACGCGGCGCGCGCCTGATCTCGGACGCGCCCCGGCCCGCGAGCCGGACCTTAGCCCTGACGAAGGCGATCCTTCGGAGCAACAAGCGGTTGCAAGCGCTCGACGCCCTACGCCTCGCGAGCCTTGCGGCAAGCTGCGCGCGGGAAGCCGGCCTGGACGTGAATTTTTTCGGGGCGACGATCCTCCAGGAGAGTGCGTTCGACCCATTTGCCGTCTCGTCGGCGTTCGCGCTGGGGATCGCACAATTCACGCTCGAGACGGCCGATGCGTTTTCGGTCGACCCGCTCGAGCCGCGCAGCGCGCTGGCCGGTTCCGCGCGCCTGCTTTCATCATACGTAGCGCGTTACCGCCGCCGGGGCGCCGCGAACCCCTACGCGCTCGCGCTCGCCGCGTATAACGCTGGTCCCCTCGCGGTCGCGCACTATCGCGGGATCCCGCCGTACCCCGAGACGCGCACGTACATCGACGATATCGACGATCGGCTCGCGCGCATCGTCAAAGACGAGCGCCGCTAGAGGGCGAAAGGGCGCGCGATGCTTCGCCGCCTTTTCCTCACCATGCCGCTCGGGCGCGCGCGCGCCGAGACGCAAGGCGTCGCGCTTCGGCGCGTCCTCGGGAAGCAAGGTCTCGTCGGAATCGGCCTGGGGACGATGCTCGGCGGAATCTTCACGACGATCGGCGCCGGCGCCAATGCCGCCGGACCCGGCGTTATCGCCTCGTTCGTGCTGTCGGGGCTCGCGTGTTTTTTCGTCGCGCTGTGCTACTCGGAACTCGCCTGCATGGTCCCTGTCGCCGGAAGCGCGTACACCTACGCCTACGCGACGCTCGGAGAGATCGTCGCCTGGGTGATCGGCTGGGACCTCATCCTCGAATATGGGATCAGCGCCGCGCCGGTCGCATCGTCATGGTCGGCGTACGTGCAGAACCTCCTCGGCGGCGTCGGTCTCAATCTTCCGGCATGGGCGAAGATCGCGCACCTAACCATCGCGAACGGGCGCGTCGATCTCGCGCACACGCAAGTCGACGTCCTAGCGTTCGCCGTCGTCCTTGCGATCTCGATTCTGCTCTCGATCGGGATCAAGGAGTCGTCGACGACGAACAACGTGATGGTCTGGTTTCAGGTCGCAGCGATCGTCGTGTTCGTGCTGGGCTGCATCGGCGCGGTGCGCGGTCAGCTCTTTCTCCCGTTCGCGCCGCTTGGAACGAAGGGGATCGTCGCGTCGGCCGCGCTGGTCTTCTTTGCGTACATCGGCTTCGACACCGTAACGGTCGCTTCCGAAGAGTGCAAGGACCCGGCGCGCGATCTTCCGTTCGGAATCATCGGCTCGCTGCTGGCGGGGGCGATCCTGTATTTGGCGATCGCGTTCGTGACGGTCGGCGTCGTCCCGTGGAAGAGCGTCGATGCGGGCTCGGGGATGCTCGATGCGGCGCGCCATGCCGGAGGGAACCCGATTCTGCTTGCGGTCGTCGCGCTCGGGGCGATCGCCGGTACGACGACCGTCATGCTGACATCGCTGCTCGGGCAGTCCCGGATTTTCTACGTGATGGCGCGTGACGGATTGTTGCCCCCCCTCGTCGCCTCGATCGACCCGCGGACGCGCACGCCGGTGTTCTCGACGATGACGGTCGGGATCGTCGTCGCCTTCATGGCCGCGATCGTCCCACTCGACGTCCTCTTGGCGCTGGTGAACATCGGGACGCTCTCCGCATTCTCGATCGTCTGCATCGGGGTCGGCGTCTTGCGGTTCACGCAGCCGAATGCGCCCCGACCGTTTCGTTCGCCGCTCGGGATCCCCGTCGCGGTCGCGGGGACGATCCTGTGCACCGCGCTCGCGCTCTTCGGGCTCGGTGGCGAGACGTGGCTACGCTTCATCGTATGGTTTGCGGTAGGCGTCGCGATCTACGCGTGGTACGGCTACCGCCACTCGACGCTGGCTACGTCAAAGTCCGCTTGAGAAAGGCTTGAACCCGTTTCCAGGCGTCCGCGACGTCCGGGTCGTCGAGCGTTTGCGAGCTCTGCCGGAAAAATCCATGGCCCTTTTGCGGATAGACCTGAAGCTCGAACCGTTTCTCGCCTTCGCGCAGCGCGCGTTCGATGCGCTCGACTTCGTCGGCCGGGATCCCCTGATCGCTGCCGCCGTAGCACAAGAGCAGCGGCGCCCGCACCTCGTCGGCCTCCTCGATCGGCGGCGGCCCCCCGCTGAAGAGCGATTTTCCGATCTGTCCGCCGTAGAACACGATCGCGCCTGAGACGCCGCGCAGCATCGAGCTCTGGAATGCCATCGAGCCGCCGTGACAGAAACCTCAGGTCGCGATCCGGTTGAACCGCACGAAGTCCTGTTCGTTGAGCCAGTCGATGGAGGCGTTAAGGTCCTCGCGGATCGTCTCGCGCGTGACCTTCGCCGCCGCCGCCCGGCCCCTGGCCATCCCCTCGTCGTTGTAGGGGACGTCGCGCTCGGGGTCGGTCCGGTGATAGTAATTGATGGCGAGCGCGGTATACCCGGTCGCTGCAACCAAATCGGCGATCCGGCGCATCTCGGCATTGACTCCGAAAATCTCTTGAAGCACGATGACCGCAGGTACCGGTTGATCCGATTTGGGTGTGGCCAAGTAC
Organism: Vulcanimicrobiota bacterium; assembly: GCA_019233165.1. Classification (GTDB taxonomy): domain Bacteria; phylum Vulcanimicrobiota; class Vulcanimicrobiia; order Vulcanimicrobiales; family Vulcanimicrobiaceae; genus JAFAMS01. Next base: position 8,282 of record JAFAMS010000312.1, read on the forward strand.
GCCGGCATGCGCGCCGCTGCGACGGGAATCGAGATCTGGACCGTCTGCACGTGAAGATGTCCTTTCGTTACGGCCCCGAGGCGGCCGGGTAAGGAGCCCCAGATGAGCACGACGCTGGTCTCGATCTCGGAGCGGTTTGCGCTCCACCGAGATCCGCGCCACTTGCGCGCCGCCGATTTTGCCGGCGACGTGCGGACGGGTCTACTCGCGAAGCCCAAGCGGCTCCCGCCGAAATACTTTTACGACGATCTCGGCTCGGCGCTCTTCGAAGCGATCACGCATCTTCCGGAATACTATCTGACCCGCGCGGAGCGCGCGCTGTTGGAGAATCATGCCGGAGAGATCGTCGCGACGGCCGGCGCTCGGCTCGAACTGGTAGAGCTCGGAAGCGGGAGCGCCAGCAAGACGCGCCGGCTGATCGAGGCCGCGCTCGCGCGTCAAGCGACGCTGCGCTATTCGCCGATCGACATCTCCGAAGGGGCGCTCGTCGCATCCTCGCAGGCGCTCGTCGACGAGTATCCGCAGCTCACGATCGAGGCGTATGCGAGCGATTACGTCGGACTTCTCGCCGGCGGGGGCTTGCGAATCTCCGACCGCGTGCTGGCGTTGTTCTTGGGGTCGAATATCGGGAATTACGAGCCGAACGACGCGGCAGCGCTCTTGCGCGCGCTCGGCAGTGCGCTGCGATCCGGCGATGCGTTGCTGCTCGGGACCGACATGAAGAAATCGATCGAGCGACTCGAGCTCGCGTACGACGATCCGGCCGGCGTCACGGCCGCGTTCGACAAGAATCTCCTGGGACGGATCAATCGCGAACTTAGCGGGGGATTCGACCTGCGAACGTTCGAGCACGAGGCGCACTACGATCCGGTCCGGGGGGCGGTCGACTCGTTCTTAGTTTCGCAGATTCCTCAAAGAGTTGCGATCCGTGCGCTCGATTTGGAGATTGCGTTCGCGGAGCTCGAGACGATCCACACCGAGTCGTCCTACAAGTACAGCCCCGACGACGTCGAGCGGCTCGCAAACGAAACGGGCTATAGGGTGGGCCGGCGATGGACCGATCCCGCCGGAGACTACGCGCTCAACTTGCTCTTCGTCGCGTAACCGGCGGCCGCCGGTGCTTGCGCCGGCGCTGATCGCGTCGCTTCGGCCGCCGTCCGATCGTTTCGTAGATGTCGCCGCTGTGAATCCGCGCGTCCGCTTTTCCGATCGCGTCGACGAGCGTCTGGCCGGTCGCCAGATCGCGGGACGGCTCGTCGCCCACCTCGACGGTCGCGATGAACACGTCGCCCCGCGGTTTGACGTCGATCGTCGCGGCTTCTTCGCGAATCGAGCGCTTGTCGACGTTGAGGACGCGCAGCGCGAACCCTTCGGCATCGCCGCTCGGGTTGATCCGCTTCGCCTCCGCGACGAGCTTCGCAAACTCGGCAGAAAAATTCGGGATGAGCTTCCCCGTGCGGTCGCGCGCGACGCGCTTCGGCGCCAAAACGATCCGCCAATGGTTCTCGCCGACCGGCTGCCACGTCGCGTTGTTGGCGCGGTTCGCGGCGGCGACTCGCAGCTCTTGGACCGCGCTCTCGATCGCGCTCGCCGTCCGCACGCGCGCCGCAACCTTGGGATCGAGGTCGACGAGCGTGTCGTAGAGGTCCGAGACGCTCGCGATGTCGCGGCCCTCGATCTCGATTTGGGCCGGAAGCCCCCACAGCGTCGGAGCGGTGATCAGCTCGTGCCGTCGCGCGATGTCGACGATGTCCAGCACGACGGCGTATTGCTTGTGGCTCTGCCGGATCAGCGTCCGCCGCAGCTCGGGATCGGGCGCGTCGGAAAGAACGTTCGCGATCTCGTCGACCGGCCGTAGGCCGCGTCCGGTGATCTGCGTGTAGAGCGTTTGGCTCTTGGTCGGGCGGGCGTTGACGATCGTCTCGATCGACGGAACGTCGAAGCCTTCGAGGTAGAGCCCGCAGTTGACGAGGACGCTCGCTTTCCCCCTACGGAAATCGGAGACGACCTTGGCCCGCTCGTCGGCCGGCGTCTCGCCGCTGGCGAAGAGCGCCGAGATCCCGCGCTTCGCAAAGGCATCGCGCAGATGCCGCGCGTGCGCGACCGATGCTGCGAAGACGAGCGCCTTGCGGCCGGGGACCTTCTCCAAATACGCGTCGATGATTTGACGGTTGCGCTCTTCGTTGTCGATCGCTTCGGCGAGCTCGCCGACGACGAAATCGCCGGCGCGCGAGTTCACAATGTCGAGGCTCGTCTGGGTGTGAACGGTGAAAGCGCGAACCGGGACGAGATACCCCTGCGCGACGGCGTCCGCGGTATCCAAAGAATAGACGATTTTCTGGAAGATGTCGCCGAGCCCGACCTTGTCGGCGCGTCGCGGGGTCGCGGTGAACCCCATGATCATCGCGTCGTCGCGGCGCCAGCGGATCGCGGTGGTGATCGCCCGGTACGTCGGAGCGGCTGCGTGATGGGCTTCGTCGATGACGAAGAGCGCGATCCGGCGACCGAAACGGTCGAGGAATCGCTGCAACCGCTTGTCGGTGAGCGTCTGAACCGTCGCCACGACGATCTGACAGTCTTCGGCCGCGTGCTTGGCCGCTTTCTCGATCCCGACTTTCTTGTCGGGATTGAGAAACTTCATCTTCTCGACGGTCTGTTCGATGAGCTCGTCGCGGTGCGCGATGACAAGGGTCACGTCGTTGTCGCGAAGCTCGAGGATCTTCGGCAACGTCGCGATGAGAATCGTTTTGCCGAGCCCGGTCGCGAGCGTGACCAACTGCGAGCGCACGCCCAAGTCGCGCTCGCGAAGGATAGCCTCTTGCGCCTCCAATTGATAGGGGCGCAAGCGGAAGAGCATCGTGTCCGTAGGGATCTCCGTGTAGTTTTTAGGTGCGCACCACGCGTTCGAGTCCGCGCAAAAGCGTATCTGCGATCGCTGCTAATGCCGCCGACGCGACGCTCCCCGCGACGATCTTCTGCACATCGTTGCGATGGATGCCGTCGAAGAACAGCACCCCGAGCCCCCCGGCATTGATCCATGCCGCGACGCTCGCAATCGCGATGAGCGATACCGTCGCGATCCGCACGCCCCCGACGAGAACGGGAAGAGCGAGCGGCAGTTCGACGCGCCAGAGTTGTTGTGCGCGCGTCATCCCAAGTCCCGCTGCCGCGTCGATTTGGGCCGGCGCGATCCCGCGGAACCCCTCGACGGTGTTCCGGATGAGGATCATCTGCGCGTAGGCCGCGAGCGCAACGACCGCGGTCCAGAAGCCGAGGCCCAGGACCGGGACGAGGAGTGCGAGGAGCGCGAGGCTCGGGATCGTGTAGATCGCTCCGAAAAGTCCATAGATCGGTTGGATGAGGGCGGGGCGGTGGGCCGCCCAGTAGCCGAGGGGGAGCGCGAGGGCGAGGGCTGCGGCGAGCGCAGCGCCGACAAGTGCCAGGTGCTGGCCGAGGAGGGCGAGCAGCTCGCCCGGATGGCCGGCGAGCCAGCTCACGCGCGAACGGCCTTTGCGATCGCCGCAATGTCGACGATCCGGCGCGGCCCGTTGCCGGCGAGGATCAGCGGCTCGCCCTCCGTTAGGATTCGGCCGAGGGCTTCGCGCAGCGTCGCGTGCGGTTCGATAACGCGTCCGGACTCGGAAAAGTTCGGGGCCGCCTCGGCGGCTTCGCCGGCGGTGATCAGCGAGAGCCGTCGCAGGACGTCGGCCGCTCCGACCAGATCGGCGACGTAGGGCGTCCGGGGGGCGGCAAGGAGCCGCAGCGGGGCGTCGGCCTGAACGAGGGTTCCCGTGTGGACGACGGCCACGCGCTGCGCCAGCCGAAGCGCCTCGTCGACGTCGTGCGTCACGAAGACGATCGTCGTCCCCAGCTCGCGGTGGATCGCGAGGAGCTCATTTTGCAGCTCGAGGCGCACGATCGCGTCGACCGCCCCGAACGGTTCGTCCATCAGCAAAATCGGCGGTTCGGCGGCGAGCGCCCGCGCGACCCCAACCCGTTGCTGTTCGCCGCCTGAGAGCATCCGCGGCAGCCGCTCGCGATACGACGGGTCGAGACGGACGAGGCGAAGCAGTTCCCGGACGCGTGCCTCGATGCGCGCGCGTTCCCATCCGAGGAGCTGCGGAACGATCGCGACGTTCTCGCCGACCGTAAGGTGCGGAAAAAGCCCGACGGCTTGGATGACGTAACCGATCCGCCGTCGCAGCTCGACCGGCTCGAGCGCGGCCGCATCGCGACCGTCGATCAGAATCGTTCCGGAGGTCGGCGGGACGAGCCGGTTGATCGTTCGCAAGAGGGTGCTCTTCCCCGAGCCCGAGGCGCCGAGAAGGACGAGCAGCTCGCCCGACCCGATCTCGAGGTCGACCTCGCGGACCGCGAGCGGACCGTCCGGATAGCGCACGGAGACGCCGCGAAGCGAGATCGAGGCGCTCGCCACTACCCCAGGCCGTGCTTCGCGATGAATTCGCGCGCGACGTCGGCGGGCTCGCGCTTCTGCGGTCCGCTGATCGCGAGGTTGACGCCGCGGATCGTCGCGTCGTCGAGGAGCGGCGCGAGCTTGTTCAGCGCCTCGGCGATCGCAGGCGTCCGCTGCAGCGCTTCGTCGCGGACGATCGGCGCGACTTGGTACGGTGGAAAGGCGTGCTTGTCGTCGTCGAAGACGGTGAGCCCGTATTGCAATATCTCGCCGTCCGTCGAAAACGCGACGCAGACGTCGGCGCGCTTGTCGAGAAGCGCCTGATAGCGCAAGCCGATGTCGATCTGGCGAACGTCTTTGAAGCGAAAACCCCCGTACGTCTTCTGCAGCGCCGGCAAGCCGTCGGGGCGGCTCACGAATTCGGCGGTGACCGCTAGGCGAAGCTGCGGCGCCGCGCGGCTCACGTCCGAGAGCGTTCGCAATCCGTAGCGCGCGGCGATTTCTTTCGTCGATGCGAGCGCCTGAGTGTCGTTGAACGGCGACGGCTCCAGCCACGCGATCTTGTAGCGCTGCTCGAACTCGCGCTTCACCGTTTCGTAAACGCGTCGCGAGTCGTATGCGACCGGCGCCTTGAGGACGACCAAGAGCGCGGTCCCCGTATATTCCGGATAGAGATCGAGCTCGCCGCGCTGCATCGCCGCCATCGCGATCTGCGTCGAGCCGAGCGAGAGTTTGCGTTCGACGGAAAGGCCGCGTTTTTCGAGGACTTGGGCGTAGAGCTCGCCGAGAAAAAGTTGCTCGGAGAAGTTCTTCGAGCCGACTCGAACGGCCGCGGTGCGCGAGCCGCACCCGGTGAGGGCGGCGCCGATCAATCCGAGCGCGCGCGCGCGAGAGAGCTGCATCCTACGTTCGCGCCGCCAGCCGCCGCGCGGCGAGGCCGAGCAGCGCGTCGGCCGCGAGCGCCAAGAGCGCCACCGAGACCGCGCCGAGCAGCAATTGCGGTGTGTCGTCGGTCGAGAGACCGTTGGTGATGTATTCTCCGAGACCGCCTCCGCCGATGAATGCCGCAAGCGTCGCGCTCGCGATCACCTCGACGCTCGCCGTGCGAATTCCGGCGAAAGCGACCGGAAACGCAAGCGGCCATTCGATCTTGCGTGCCGTCTGCGCGCGCGTCATCCCGAGGCCGCTCGCAGCGTCGCGGAGTGCGAACGGAACGCCGCGCAACCCGAGATCGGTATTCACGACGACCGGGGGGATCGCCAAGATCGTTAGCGCGATCACCGCCGGAGCGAAACCGACGCCGACCAGGGGAAGCATCAACATTAAGATTGCGAGGCTGGGGATAACGCGCGCTCCGTTCACCATTGCGAGCACGCCGGGGCGAACGGCCGCATTGCGGGCGATCAAGGCGCCGAGCGGGAGCCCGACCGCCAGCGCGAGGCCGAGCGCGAGCCCCGAAAGCTCCAAATGCCCTCGTACGTGAGCGAAGAAGTCGGCGGTCATCCGGCGAAGCGCCCCTTTCGCATGGCTACGTTAAAGCCGCTTCCGGTTGCACCTGTTCCGCCCTCACTCGACGACCCGAGTCTCTTCGTCAACCGCGAGCTGTCGTGGCTGGAGTTCAACGATCGCGTCCTCGAGGAAGCGCTCGACGAGCGAAACCCTTTGCTCGAACGTTTGAAGTTCATCGCGATCTTCACGACCAACCTCGACGAGTTTTTCATGATTCGCGTTGCGGCGCTGAAGCAGCAGGTCGAAGCCGAGATCATTCGGCGTTCGGACGACGGGATGACGCCTGCCGAGAATTTGGCGGCGATCTCCGCGCGCTTGCGCGTTTCGCTGGAGCGCCAGATGCTGTGCCTGAAAGAATCGATCCTGCCCCAACTGGAGCGCCGCGGGATTCGGATCCTGAAGATCAGCGAGCTCGACGCGAACCAACGTGCGGCGCTGCGCCACCTTTTTGAAGAGCGCGTCTTCCCGGTCCTCACGCCGCTCGCGGTCGACTCCGGGCATCCGTTCCCGTACATCTCGAACCTCTCGCTCTCGCTTGCCGTCGAGATGATCGAGCAAACCGACGAAGGCGAGCTGCTGCATTTCGCGCGCGTTAAAGTCCCGCCGAGCCTTCCACGCTTCATTCCGGTCGACGGCGTCCCCGACGGGAACCACTGGTACGTCACGCTCGAGGACCTCATCGCGTACAATCTCGACGATCTCTTCCCCGGGATGATCATTAGTGCATCGCACATCTTCCGCGTCACCCGGGACGCCGATCTCGACTTGCAGGAGGACGAGGCCGACGATCTCCTCCGCGCGATCGAATCGGAGCTGCGGCGTCGCCGGTTCGGCGAGCCGGTCCGTCTCGAGGTCTCTTCCGACATGCCGCAGCACCTCGTCGAGCGGCTCCTCGAAGCGCTGCAGCTGGAAGAGATGGATCTGTATCGGGCCAACGGCGTCCTGGGTCTCTCCGACGTGATGTCGCTCGCCTCCCTCGACATCCCCGATCTGCACGATCCGCCGTTCACGCCGGTTATCCCGAAGCCGCTCGTCCTCAATCCGGATATTTTCGCCGCGATTCGTGAAGGCGACATCTTACTGCACCATCCCTACGATTCGTTCGATCCGGTCGTGCAGCTGGTCCGGCAGGCGTCGCGCGATCCTCAAGTGCTCGCGATCAAGATGACGCTCTACCGGACCTCCGGCAGCAACTCGCCGATCGTGAACGCCTTGCTCGAGGCCGCCGAGAACGGCAAGCAAGTCGCGGTCCTCATCGAGCTCAAAGCGCGATTCGATGAAGAGAACAACATCCACTGGGCGCGGCATCTCGAACGCGTCGGCGCGCACGTCGTCTACGGCTTCGCCGGCCTGAAGACGCACGGCAAGGTCACGCTCGTCGTCCGCAACGAGCCCGACGGCCTGCGCCGGTACATGCATTTCGGGACCGGCAACTATAACGAGCGGACCGCGAAGATCTATACCGATCTCTCACTCTTCACGTGCCGCCCCGAACTCGGCAAAGATGCGACCGAGCTCTTCAACTCGCTGACCGGGTTCTCGAAGGTCGACACCTACCAAGAGCTGCTCGTCGCGCCGGTCTCGCTGCGACGCGAGATGACGGCGATGATCGAGCGCGAGCGCGAGCACGCGCTCGCCGGCAGACCGAACGGCATCCGCGCCAAGCTCAACGCGGTGACCGACGAGCGGATCATTCTCGAGCTCTATCGCGCCTCGCAGGCCGGCGTCCCGATCGAGCTGATCGTCCGCGG
>JAFAMS010000474.1 GCA_019233165.1 Vulcanimicrobiota bacterium
GCGGTCTTGCGCTTCCCGAACTTCGCGATCGGCGCGCACGCCGCGCTCGGCGCGTACGCGGGCTACGTCGCGAACGTCGGCTTTCACTGGCCGCTCCCGCTTGCGTTCCTCGCGGCCTTCGCGGTGGCGGGGATTCTCGGCGCCGGCGGAGATCGGGCAATCGTCGCGCCGCTGCGACAGACCGGCGCGCTCACCGCAGCAATCGGGACGATCGCCCTCGCGATCTGCATCGAGAACGTGCTGCGCTTCTTCTTCGGGAACGGGCTGCACAGCTACGACGTCCCGGTTTTGCGCGACCTCTCGCTCGGCCCCGTCCACGTGGGGCCGCAAGCGCTCGAAAACGCGCTCGTCGCCGGCGTCGTAATGGTCGCGGTTTTCGCGCTCCTGCGCTTCACGCGAATCGGAAAAGCGATGCGCGCGGTCGCCGACGACCCGACGCTCGCCGCGATCAAAGGGATCGACCCGGCCAGAATTGCGACGTACGCGAACCTCGGCGGGATGGGGCTCGCGGGGCTCGGCGGGATGTTGCTCGCGATCGATTCGAGCGTCTCGCCGACGACCGGCCTCGACATCATCCTTCCGATCTTTGCGGCCGCCGTCGTCGGCGGTCTCGGGAGCATCCCCGGTGCCGTCGTCGGCGCGCTCGCCGTCGGGATCGCCGAAGGGCTCTCGCTCCTCGTCGTTTCTCCCGAGTACCGCGGCGCAATCGGGTTTGCGGCGATTCTGCTCATGCTCACGTTGCGGCCGCGCGGACTGCTGGGAGCGCGCGAGTTCTAGTGCTCGACTATCTCTTGGCGCTCGGCGTCTATGCGGCGATCTATGGCCTGCTCGCTCTCGGGCTGAATCTCGTGTGGGGTTTGACCGGGATGGTGAATCTCGGGCTCGCGGGCTTCTACGCGGTCGGCGCGTACGCGACCGCCATCGCGACGGTGCGCGGTCATCTGCCGATCGTCGCCGGGATTGTGCTGGCCGTCGTCGCGAGCGCGGCGACGGGGGTCGCGGTCAGTGCGATTACGGTTCGACTTCGGGGCGACTATCTCGCGATCGTGACGCTCGGCTTCGCCGAGCTCGTCCGCCTCGTCGCGACCAACGAGGTCAAGCTCACGAACGGCAGCGACGGGATCTCCGGCGTGCCGGGCCCGCTCCGCGAACAGCTCGGTCCGCTCGGATTCGACGCGCTCTCGCTCGTCATCGCGGCCGCGATCGTAGTCGTTGTCTTCGCGCTCTTGCAGCGGTTGGCGTTCTCGCCGTACGGCCGCGTCTTGCGCGCGATCCGCGACGACGAGCAAGTGACGCGCGTCGCCGGGAAGCACACCGTACGATTCAAGATCGAGGCGTTCGCGCTCTCCGCCGGAATCTTCGGTTTGGCGGGAGCGCTGTACGCGCACTACGGCTCGTACGTTTCGCCCGACGCGTTCACCGCGCTCGTCACGATCTACGTCTTTTTGGCGCTCACCGCCGGCGGCGTCGGGAACAATCTCGGCGCAGTCGCCGGCGGGATCGTCGTCGTGTTCGTGCTGGAATCGACGCGATTCATCGCCGGCGCGCTCCCCGGGATCGGCGCCGTCCAGGCCGCATCGATCCGTGAGTTCTTGATTGGCGCCGGGCTCATAGCGGTGCTGCGCTTGCGTCCGCAGGGGTTGGTCCCCGAGACGAAGGTTGGACCGCCCACGCCGGGCGCAATTTGAGGAGGGGACGTTCGAGCAGATAGGTGACCGCGCTCGCGACCGCGAGCGAGATCGCGAGCGAGCCGAACAGAAACCGCCATTCCCAATCGTGCAGATATTTCCAAGGCTCGGGCGTCAGGGCGCACGGGAAGCCGTGCTCCCTGCAGCGCACGATCACCCCGTCGTGCCATAAGTACAGGTTGTAGGAAATCACCGAGAGCCAGACGAGAAACGGGTTCGCGACGGTCTCGCGGAAGCCACCGATCGAGAAGCTGGCGGCAAGCGCGAATGCAAGACAGTCGAGCGCGAGCGCGCTGCGATGCTGCATCAGCCACAAGTACATGCCGAACTGCGGAAGGATTGCGTTCGAGGCGTAGAGGGCTCGCAGGAGCTGCGCTCCCCACAAGATTGCCACCACGGCTAGAGCCGTCGCAACGGCAGGCACGACGCGAGCTCGCTCGAGCGGATGCCGCCAACGCACGTAGAGATACGCGCCGAGCATCCCGGTCGCAAAAAGATCGATGACGCCGGTAAGCTGGTCGTCGTAGAACGTGAAGTTCCCCAAACCGGCTGCGAGGATGTAGGAGCGATAGCCGACGGCTACGGCGGAGAGCACGAGCCAGCTCAGCACGGGCGAACGCATGAACGCGGCGGCAATCAGCGGGAAGAGAACGTAGAACTGAACCTCGACGCCGAGCGTCCAGAACGGCCCCGAGATCGAATAGAACGTCGGGATCCACCACGGATGCACGAAGAACAGGTGCGCTAGATACGCTTGCGCGAGCTCGAAGCCGTTTGGAAAATCGTTGCGGTTGACGAATGCGAGGACGGTCAGCGCGAGGACGTACGACGGGACGATCTTGATGAAGCGCCGGTAGGCGAATTCGCGCAACGTCGGAATTCGCGCGCCTTCGACCACGTGCCGTGCGTACGGATAGAACAGACAGAAGCCGCTGATGAAGAAAAACAGCTCGACGCCGACGAACCCGGTCGCCGCCAGCCACTGAAACGAAACGATCGGCGCCGCCGGCCAAGGTGGCCACTCGAGGCGAAAGCCGGTCAGGGACGTTTCGTGGTACAGGACGACGAGGAAGATCGCGAAGCCGCGCATTCCGTCGAGGACGTCGAGTCGCGAGCGCATTAGTTCGCTGGTTCCATGCGGCGGCGTACGACCGCGACCCTCGCCGGGAGGATATCGGCCTACGGTCGAGCAGAGACGGGCGCAATGCTTCGGACCGAGTCAGGCGAAGAGCGGTTCCGCGCGCTCGCGGCTGCGATCCCCCAGCTCGTTTGGACGGCGCGCCCCGACGGAACGATCGACTGGTATAACCAACGCTGGTACGACTACACCGGCCAAAGCGAAGCGCAGGCTTTCGGGTGGGGATGGAAAGCGGTTCACCATCCCGACGACCTTCCGCGCGTCATGGAAGCGTGGCCCAGATCGCTCGCAACGGGAACGCGGTTTGATATGGAGTTCCGCCTGCGCAGACACGACGGGCGGTTTCGCTGGTTTCTCACGCGAGTCGAACCGGTCTTCGACGAAAGCGGGACGCTCGTG
>JAFAMS010000537.1 GCA_019233165.1 Vulcanimicrobiota bacterium
AACCTCTAAGAACGTCCGTCGAGAAGACGCGCAAATTCCTCGAGAGTAGCGATCCTACGAAGCCTTGGACTCCCACTCGAGGTGGCGTAGTCGGCGCTCCGCGGACCGCCAAGCCAAATCTCCACGTCGGACGGCAATCCTGCGTCGAGCCTTTCGATGTACTCGACCGCTTCGGCGGCGTTGAAATCGGGGCGCGTTATTCCGACGACGACGCACGCCGCTTGCATTCGTGCGGCGGCATCGATGATCTCTTGCACGGGGACGTTAGCCCCCAAGTTCTCTGCCGCGAAGCCGCGCGACGCGGTCAACATCGCTGCGAACGTGATTCCAAGGGCGTGTTGCTCACCCGGAGGGGTTCCGAACACGAAGCAGCGAGCAATGTTGCTACGATGCTGAAGCCGCATGGTCATGAGCGCAACCGAAGAAACCGCTTGCGAGAGCAGGTGCTCCTGCCAAATCGAAATCTCGCGCTCGAGCCAAAGCTTTCCCGTTTCGCACATCAACGGTACGAGAACGCTCAACACGAGCTCTTCCGGACCTAGAACCATTGCCGCCACGTTCAACGTGCGTTTTACACGTTCGGGATCGTCGCTGCGGATGGCCGCGAGGATCTCTTCGACGAGGCCGTCTTGCGCGGTGTTGCGCTCGTCGTTTGACTGGAGCAGCGCCGCGATCTCTGCATCGGACAACGGCGCGATCTTTCGGATCGCATGTCCGCGTTCGGTCGCCCGCCGAGCCAACCTCAACCGCTCGATTTGTGAGCTCGAATAAAGCCGCAATCCCGCAGCATCCCGCTCGGGCCGAACGATACCGTAGCGGCGCTCCCAAGAACGGATCACTTCAGGCGTCAGACCGGAGAGTCGAGAGGCGACCGCAATGTGGTGCCCTGACGCCTTTTCAGCCGCCATTCTTGGAACCGTTGGGTGCCAGTGCTTCCCGTACTGCTTCCTCGAAGGACATCGGCCGGATCGAGAAGTCGCGCAGCGCGGCGGCGTCGGTGACGACGAGCTCGTTATGCAAGCCGTCGATGAGCGGTCGAGCGATATCGGCCGAGACCGGCGTGACGACGTGCACCCAGTAGGACGAGAGCCGCGGCGTGAAGAGCGGAACCGGGACGATCAAGCGTTTGAGTCCGCGGATTCTCGCGAAGCGGTGCATCGCGTCGGCGTAGCTTAGAACGTCCGCACCACCTATTTCGTACGTTCGGCCGGCGGTGCCGTCGAGCTCCAGCGTAGAGACCAGGTAATCGATCACGTCGCGCACGGCGATCGGTTGACAGCGCGTCGCCACCCATCGCGGCGCGATCATCACGGGGAGGCGCTCCGTGAGATAGCGCATCATTTCAAAGGAGGCGCTTCCGGCTCCGATAACCATCGCGGCTCGGAGCTCCGTGACGGGAACGCCTTGCGAGCGCAAGATTCGACCGACCTCGTGCCGGCTGCGAAGATGCATCGAGAGATCGGAGTCCGCCCCGCCGAGACCACCGAGATAGACGATGCGTCGAACGTTTGCGACGCGAGCCGCACGGGCGAAATTGCGCGCCGCCTGCCGGTCGCGCTCGTCGAACGCGCGGGCGCCGTCGCGCATCGAGTGGATCAGATAATAGACGACATCGATGCCGAGCATCGCCTCGGCGACCGAGGCTTCGTTCAGCGCATCGCCACGAACGATCTCGACGTCTTTGAGCCGGCGGTCGGTCCCCCGGGGGCGAGCAAGGACGCGGACGGCGTGCCCACGTCCGAGTAACGCCGGAATGAGGGCTCCCCCGATATACCCGGTGCCGCCCGCAACAAGGATCCGCACGATGGGAGAGTCTAGCGGCCTAGGCCCGTTTTGTCAAACATTTGTCCTAGACAAAATCTCACGAACCAGCGATACTCTCGGCCATGAATCGGGTTGTAGCAGTCATCGGGGCCTCCGGGTTCGTCGGGCGGCACGTCGTCGAAGCGCTTCGTGCCCGAGGGGCGCGGGTGATCGCGTTCAGCCGAGACCCCCAGGGTGCCGCCTTCGCACCTGAGATCGAGGTCCGCAGATTTGACGCCCAGGCATGCGTCACGAACCCTCACGACTTTGAGGCCGTGGACGCCGTGATCAATCTGGCCGGCGAACCGATCCTCGGCCGGTGGGCGCCCGAGAAGAAGCGTCGCATCGCCCAATCTCGGATCGAGGGGACGCGGTCGCTCATCGCGACCCTGCGAGCGACGAGCGCGCGGCCTAAGGTGCTCGTCTCGGCGTCCGCGGTGGGCTACTACGGCGACCGTGGTGACGAATCGCTCACGGAGCGCTCTTCGGCCGGCGACGGATTCCTCGCCGACGTTTGCCGGCAATGGGAAGCCGCGGCCGCGGAGGCCGAGCATCTCGGGATTCGGTGCGTGCAGTTGCGGACGGGGATCGTGCTCGGTCCCGGCGGCGCCTTGCCGAAGATGCAAGCCCCGTTTCAGTGGGGTGTCGGCGGGCCGCTCGGCACGGGGCGACAGTTCGTCCCCTGGATTCACATTGACGACTTAGCGGCGCTGTACGTCTTTGCCCTCGAACGCGAAGGACTCTCGGGTCCCGTCAATGCAGTCACGCCGGATTACTGCACCAACGCACGACTCGCGCAAGCGATCGGCGCGGCCGTGGCGCGACCGGCGTTGCTTCCGGCACCGAGCGCGGCGTTGTACGCTTTTCTCGGCGAATTTGCGGGAACGTTGCTCGGGAATCAGCTCGTCATTCCGGCTGCAGCCGAGGACGCCGGCTTTACATGGTCGCATCCGAACGTCGAATCCGCAATCGCGACGCTCGCCGGCTCGCGCGCGCACCCGTCCGGCATCGCAACCTTTACCGCATCGCAGTTCGTTCCGCGCCCGTTGGAGGAGGTCTTTAGATTCTTCTCCGACGCTCGCAACCTCGAAGCGATCACGCCGCCGAACCTGAGTTTCCATATTCGGCAAGCTCCGGAGCGCGTCGAACGAGGCTCGATCGTCGACTACACGCTACGACTGCACGGTTTCCCGATCCGTTGGAAGACGTTGATCGCGGAATACCATCCGATGCGCGGTTTCGTCGACGTTCAATTGCGCGGACCTTACGCGCTCTGGCGCCACGCTCATACGTTCCTTCCCGTCGACGGCGGCGTTCAGGTCCTCGATTCGATCGACTACAGCTTACCTTTGGCGCCTTTCGGCAACGTCGCAGCCGGACTCGTTGCCCGGGACGTTCGAGCCATCTTCGACTTTAGAAGGGCGGCGATCTCGCAACTTTTCGGTGAGCAACGCAAGCATGACCCGCCTAGCGAACCGAGAGATAGCGTTGGAGAAATGCGGGGACGCGCTCGAGCGCGTCCTCCCGCGCCGCGGGATTCGTTCCCGTGATCGGGATCCCGCCACCGAACGTTTGATACTGCGGGAATCGCGTCACGGGCAAATTCGGCCAATCGAAAGCGTGATACGCACCCGGATACACCTTGAAAATGAGCTCGGGCTGGGTTTGTCCTTCCAACGCCGCATAGCAGGGGGCCGCGGGGGTCCACTCGTCGTCTGCGCCGATGAGCACCATGAGCGGCGTCGTCGTTCGCCATTTACCTCCGAGGCGTTGCATATTGCAGCTGCCCGGATAGAATGCGATCGCTGCGTTGAATCGGAGAGCGCGCGGAAACGTGCCTTCGCGAATCGCAAATAGCACGGCGCCGCCCCCTTCAGACCAGCCTATCACGCCGACACGTTCGCCG
>JAFAMS010000020.1 GCA_019233165.1 Vulcanimicrobiota bacterium
TAGGCGCCGATCGTGAAGAACATCGCGTGTCCGAACGAGAGATCGCCGACGTGTCCGAAGAGCAGGTTGAAGCCCATCGCAAACAACGCGAAGATCACGATCGTGGTTCCGAGATCGACGAAGCCGGCGCGCCCCACGAACGGATTCGCGCCCGGCATGAACCACGGGAGGACCGCCATGACGACCGCCGTCCACAGCAGCGGATGCGAGAGCAGCCGCTTCACTCGAAGAGGCCTTCGACGCCGAAGAGCCCGCGCGGGCGGACCAGCAAGACGATCCCCATGATGATGAAGCCGGTCATCTCGACCGCCGGGGGCCAGACGAGCTCCATGAGGCTCGAGAGGATCCCGATCAGCAGCCCTCCGACAATCGCGCCCCAGAACGAGCCGATCCCCCCGACGATCACGATGACGAAGGTGAGGATCACCCACTCGGACGCCAGCGACGGCTGAATCGCATAGACGGGCGCCGCGAGCGCGCCGGCGAGCCCCGCCATGAACGAGCCGATTCCGAAGACGAGCGTGAACATGATCGGCATGTTGATGCCGAGGATCGTCACCATCTCGGCGTCGCGCGTCCCCGCCCGGATGATCATCCCGATGTTGGTGCGGTTGATCAGCAGCCAGACCAGCGCCAGAATCAGGATCGTGATCCCGAACAGCATCACGTCCTTGTAGAGCGGGAATTGCGAGTTGCCGATCGTGACGGTGCCGCTGAACGCCGCCGGCAGCTCGAAGCGGACCGCGTCGTCACCCCATCTGTAACGGACGAACTGCTCGAACATCAGCGCCGTTCCGTAGGTCAGCAGCAGCGTGTACTCCGGGATGCGCCGGTAGAGCGGGCGGATCAACGTCGACTCGAACGCCATCCCGAAGATCCCGATGACCAGCGCCGCGAGCAGAATGCTCGGCCAAAAACCGACGGCCGGATTCAGCGTATACGCCACGTAGGCGCCGAGCATGAAAAACGAACCGTGAGAGTAGTTGATCACGCCCATCAAACCGAGGATGATGTTCAAGCCGAGCGCGACCAAGATGTACAGCATCCCGAGCGTGATGCCGTTGATCAGCTGGTCGGAGAACTGCTGCAGCGTCAGTGCCAGAAGCAAAAAGAAGGCCGCCTTTCACAAGCGCGGTACCGGCGGTTCATATTCTTGGAGGTTTGGCCGTCTGCCCTGCGGGGAAAGGGAGCGAGGTGCGGCGCTCGGTCGCCGTGCGGCCCAAGCTCGTAGCAGGGCTTAGTATTTCTCTCATAATAAGAGCCTCGCATGCCTCGCAAGAAAATCGCAGTCAATTCCTCGTCCACCGCGCTTGCGGCAAAGCGCTCGGGAAACCACCGGGCGAGCGGCGCGCTTTCTGCCAAAGCGGCGGTGCGCATCGCGACGGTCTCTCACACGTTGGACGTCAAGCTTGCCGAGCGGCTGCGGGAATTTGCGTTTCGCCAGCGCGTGAGCGAGAGCGCGGTGATCGAGCACGCGCTCAAAGGCTTCTTCGATGACGGGACCGACGCCGAGTTGGGCTCGGTGCTCCGCAAGGCCGGGGCGACGCTGAGACGGCGGGTGTAAGCCGGGGGGCGGACCGAGGGCTTTTCGTACTCGGTACCTAATCGGTACTTCATGATAGGTCGGACGCAGCATGGCTAGGCGACTGCCGGGAACGCTGCCGGCCAAAACGCGCACCGTCAGACGTGCCGTCTTCGTGCCGCCGGCGATCGACGGGGCGGCAAGCTCGACCGTCAAGCTCTCCGTGAACGTCTCGGAAGAGGTAGGGCTTCGGCTCCGCCATGTTGCGTTCGAGCAGCGCCTGAGCGAGAGCTCGATCGTGGAGGTCGCGCTCGCGATGCTCTTTCGCCGAAACGACGCGGCGACTCTCGGGGCCCTCTTGCGGCAACACGGGGCGACCCTCCGCCGGAAGCGCAAGCGCTCCTAGTTTAGGTCTTCCGTCGCCTGCCGGCGCCGCTCTCCCGGAGCGTCGCGCCGAGTGCCGCGTCTTTGGCAGAGAGGAAGAAGCGGTGGAGCGCGTATTCGATCACCGCGCTCTCGCTGATCCGTTCGCGGAAGGCGAACTCGCGCAGGCGTTCGGCAAGGTCGACCTCGAGCGTGTGTGAGACCTTGGCGACCGCGCTCTGGGCGACGGGTACGGGGGGCGGCGCAGAGACCCCGGTGACGGCCCGCTTGGGCTGGTATTTCACGAGACGATCGAGCTTCGTGCGGATATCGATTCCGTCCTACTTACGAAGAGAGAGCTAACGAACCCTCGGTCGTCCACAGCGCCTTGGGGAAAGCCTGTGAACAAAGCACTCGGAACCATGGCTCCAGGCGGCGGGTTTTAATCTCGCAACCCGGCCGATAATCTTCACACAGACCCGAAAACGGGACCGAATCGTCGGACGTTGAGGGTATAGAAGGTTTCGCTGGGACCTGTACGGAGTATCGCGGTATGTCAATGTGGGAGCCGTTCACCGAGCGAGCGCGCCGGAGCATCGTCCTGGCGCAAGAAGAGGCACAACGGCTAGGCAACAATTACATCGGAACCGAGCACATCTTGCTCGGGATTATTTCCGAGGGTGAGAGCCTCGCGGCCAAAGTCCTCGAGACGCTCGGCGTCAATCTGGCGAAAGTTCGGCAGGAAGTCGAAGCGATCGTCGGACGCGGCGGCCAAACCGTCCAACAGGAGATGGTCTTCACCCCGCGCGCCAAGCGCGTCATCGAGCTCGCCTTCGAAGAGGCCCGCCAGCTCAACCACAATTACATCGGGACCGAACACCTTCTCCTCGGCCTGATCCGGGAAGGCGAAGGCGTCGCCGCGCGCGTTCTCACGAATCTCGGCGTCGATCCCGCCAAAGTGCGCGTCCAGACCACGTCGCTGCTCGGCGCCGAAGGGCAGCCGCCCGCGCCGAAAGGGAAGTCGAAGACGCCGACGCTCGACGCGTACGGCCGCGACCTCACCACGCTCGCGCGCGAGAACAAGCTCGATCCGGTGATCGGACGCGCGAACGAGATCGAGCGCGTGATTCAAATCCTGTCCCGTCGCACGAAAAACAATCCTGCGCTCATCGGAGAGCCCGGCGTCGGCAAGACGGCGATCGCCGAAGGCTTGGCGCAGCGCGTCGTCAAGGGTGAGATCCCGGATCCTCTGCGCGAGCGCCGTGTCATCACGCTCGACCTCGCGGGACTCGTCGCGGGGACGAAATACCGCGGCGAATTCGAAGAGCGGATGAAGCGCGTGATGGACGAGATCCGAGGCGCGGCCGGCGAGATCATCCTGTTCATCGACGAACTCCACACGCTGGTCGGTGCGGGCGCGGCCGAAGGCGCGATCGACGCCAGCAACATCATCAAGCCGGCGCT
>JAFAMS010000124.1 GCA_019233165.1 Vulcanimicrobiota bacterium
GATGGGCAGCGTCGGCCACCGCTGGCAAAAGAAGAAGGGCCAGTGGAACCTCAAGCTCGAGGACGGAACCGACGGCAGCCCGATCGATCCGGCGCTCACGTTCATCGATAACGCCGACGAAGTCGCGAACGTCGAGTTCTTCGAGTTCGCATCGCGCAAGACGTTCGTGCGCGGCGTCCCGATCAAGTACGTCGAGACGACCGAAGGGCGGGTCCCGGTCGCGACGGTCTACGACCTGCTCATGGCGCACTTCGGCGTCTCGCGCGGTCTGCCGGGCGACTATCCGAAGGACTACGACGACGCCACCTCGCCGTATACGCCGGCGTGGCAGGAGCAGTACACCGGGATCGGCCGCGAAACGCTCACCCGCTTCGCGCGCGAGTTCGCGACGAACGCCGAATACACCAACGGGCGCTCGATGTGCATCGTCGGTGCCAGCCTCAATCACTGGTACAACAACGGACTGTGCTATCGCGGCCCGATCACGGCTATGATGTTCACCGGCTGCTGCGGCGTGAACGGCGGCGGGATGAACCATTACGTCGGACAGGAGAAGCTCGCGCCCGCGGCGCCGTGGGCGGCGATCACGTTCGCGCTCGACTGGACGAAACCGCCGCGCCGTCAGCAATCGCCGACCTGGCATTACGTGAACAGCAGCCAGTGGCACTACGAAGGCGACTTCACCGAATACTCGTCGGTACCGCCCGACGCCAAATACGCGACCGGTCACGCGATGGACATCGAGCACGATGCGGTGCTGCGCGGTTGGATGCCGCACTATCCGCAGTTCGACAAGAATCCGCTGGACTTCGTCCGCGAAGCGCAAGCTGCGGGCGCCAAGGACGATGCGGAGATCATCAAGGCCGCCGTCGATCAGCTCAAATCGGGCAAGTTGAAGTTCTCGGTCGCGGATCCCGACGCGGAGCAGAATTGGCCGAGGGTCTGGATCATCTGGCGGGGGAACGCGATCATGGCGAGCGCCAAGGGTCACGAGTTCTTCTTGCGCCACTATTTAGGCACGCACGATAACGCCGTCGCGGACGAGCACGCCAATCCGAAGCGCGTCACGTTCCGAGAGCCGGCACCGCGCGGCAAGATGGACTTGGTCGTCGACATCAACTTCCGGATGGACACGTCGGCGCTCTACTCCGACATCGTCCTCCCGACGGCGATGTGGTACGAGAAGAACGACCTCAACTCGACCGACCTGCACTCGTTCATCCACGTGCTCGGCCAGGCCGTTCCGCCGGTCTGGGAGTCGAAAACCGATTGGGACATCTTCAAGACGCTCGCCAAAGCGGTGAGCAACATGTCTCCGATGGCGTTCCCCGAGCCCGTCAAGGATCTCGTCGCATTCCCCTTGATGCACGACACGCCGGATGAGATCTCGCAGCCCGCGGTTCAGGATTGGTGGACCGGCGAATGCGAGGCGATCCCCGGCAAGACGATGCCGCACATGCGCGTCGTCACGCGGGACTTCAAGAATATCTACAACCGCTACATCACCCTCGGGCCGAACGTGGCCAAGGACGGGATCGGGTTCAACGGCGTGGAGATCCACGCGGAGAAGTTCTATAACGAGATGCTCCAGAATCCGGTCTCGCTCTCACCGGACTCGCGGCACATGCGCTGCGTTGAGTGGAACGGGCAGAAGTACCCCAGCCTTGAGGATCCGCTCGACGTCTGCAACACGATCCTTCACCTCGCGCCCGAGTGCAACGGCGAAGTCTCGTACACCGCGTTCGAGCACGAGTCCGAGGTCACGGGTCTTCCTCTGACCCAGCTCGCGGAGCCGATCCGAAGCGTTCGAATGAACTTCGGGGACATCACGCGGCAGATCAAACGCCTCCTGATCAGTCCGTGCTGGACCGGAATGGTCAACGACGGCCGGGCGTACTCCGCGTGGTGTATCAACGTCGACATGCTCGTGCCTTGGAGGACGGTGACCGGCCGCGAGCAGTTCTACATGGACCATCCTTGGTACATCGACTTCGGCGAGCACTTCCCGACGTACAAGCCGAAGCTCGACCCGCACTTGACCGGCGACATCGTCAACAGTCCGGTCGACGACAAGAGCCTCATCCTCAACTACATCACCCCGCACGGGAAGTGGCACATCCACTCGACCTACTACGACAACCTGCGAATGCTCACGCTTTCGCGGGGCATGGAGCCGTGCTGGATCAACGACAAGGATGCGGCCCGCATCGGGATCGTCGACAACCAATGGGTCGAAGTCTACAACGATAACGGCGTGATGGTGACGCGCGCGGCGGTCAGCGCCCGCGTACAGCCCGGGACGTGTATGATCTACCACTCTCCCGAGCGCACCATCTCGATGCCGAAATCGCAGGTTCGCGGAGGCAGGCGCGGCGGCGGCCATAACAGCCTGACCCGCACCCGTATCAATCCGGTCCAGCTGGCCGGCGGCTACGGGCAATGGACCTACGGGTTCAATTACTGGGGTCCGATCGGAATCTTCACGCGCGACACGCACTGCGTCGTGCGTGCGCTAGAAAAACTGGAGTGGTAACCATGGACATTCGCGCGCAAGTATCGATGGTTTTCCACCTCGACAAGTGCATCGGTTGTCACACGTGCAGTATTGCTTGCAAGAATATCTGGACGGATCGTAAGGGCACCGAGTACATGTGGTGGAACAACGTGGAGACGAAACCCGGTACGGGTTATCCGACGACGTGGGAAGACCAGAGCAAGTACAAAGGCGGCTGGGTAAAAGACGGCAACAAGCTCAAGCTGCGCCTGCAAGGCCGGACCGAAGGCCTCGGCAACATCTTCTTCAATCCCAACCTGCCGACGATCGACGACTACTACGAGCCTTGGACGTATCAGTACGACGAGCTCTTCAACGCACCGGAAGGCGACGATCAACCGACGGCCCGTCCGATTTCGCTGATCACCGGTAAGCCGATCGACATCGAAGCCGGCCCGAACTGGGACGACGATCTCGGCGGCTCGCCGGTCTACGCGGCCAACGACGTCAACCTCGAGCAGCTATCCGACGAAGAGCGCGCGCAGCTGAACGAGGTCGAGCGGCTCGTATTCTTCTACCTCCCGCGGATTTGCAACCACTGCCTCAACCCGGCTTGCGTCGGCGCGTGTCCGTCCGGCGCGATCTACAAGCGCGGCGAGGACGGGATCGTTCTCATCAGCCAAGAGAAGTGCCGGGCATGGCGCATGTGCGTCTCGGGATGCCCCTACAAGAAGACCTACTACAACTGGGCGACCGGCAAGTCCGAGAAGTGCATCCTGTGCTATCCGCGTCTCGAAACCGGACAGGCTCCGGCGTGCTTCCACTCGTGCGTCGGCCGCATTCGCTATCTGGGGCTCGTGCTCTACGACGCCGACCGGATCGAAGAGGTCGCCCTCGCGGAAGACAACGACCTGGTGGCGGCCTATCGCAGCATGATTCAGGATCCGTTCGATCCGCTGATCATCGCGGCGGCGAAGAAGAACGGGATCACCGATCAGCAGATCTTCGCGGCCCAGAACTCGCCTTCGTACAAGTTCATGAAGAAGTGGGGTTTGGCGCTCCCGATCCATCCGGAGTTCCGCACGATCCCGATGCTGTGGTACGTCCCGCCGATGCTCCCCGTGCTCGGGAAGATGAAGGACGGGAAATACGACAGCGCGACGCCGGAAGGCCTCGGCGAGATGCTCAACTCGCTCGAGAAAGCGCGCATTCCGGTTCGGTACATGGCCAGCATCTTCTCCGCCGGAAACGAGGAAGTCGTCCGTGAAGTCTATCGCAAGCAAATCGCCGTGCGTCTCTTCAAGCGGTCCCAGCGCGTGAGAGACATCAGCGCGGCCGACGCTCAGGAGGCGATGCGCATCGGGCGCACCACCCCCGAAGAGTGCGAGGCGATCTTCAACCTGACGTCCTTGCCGACGATGGAAGAGCGCTTCGTGATCCCCGAGATGGGGCGCGAAGAGGCGATCGAGCAAAGCCTCGATCCGTACACCCACAAGCCGGCCGCAGGCTTCGGCTACCGCACCGCCCCGGCGCGTCGATGGTAGCGACCGAAGTCGACAAACGGGAAGCGCGGGTACTCGAGCTCTTCGCGGAGTTGCTCGACTACCCGCACCCCGGTTTGGTCAAAACCGCGCGCGAATGCAGCGCGGCGGTCGCCGAGGAGAGTGCGGACGCGGCAAAGCGTCTGGAGGAGTTTGCGGCGTTCCTCGAGCGCACGTCGTTCGACTTGCTCGAAGAGATCTTCACCGGCACCTTCGACTTGAACGCGATGCGGCATCCGTACATCGGCTATCACCTCTTCGGTGAAGCCTACAAACGCAGCGTCTTCATGCTCGAGCTGCGGGACCGGTACGGAAAGATCGGTTTCGACCACGGAACGGAGCTGCCGGATCACATCGCCGTGATGCTGCGTTTCATGGCCCGTTGCCCGGATCGCGAGGCGGTGGCGGAGCTCGCGCGCGACGCGCTCCTCCCCAGCGTCGAGCCGATGATGGCACCACCCGAGATCGAGGAGCTCGCAGAAGAAGACCGGCCGCCCGTCTTCGACATCGGCGACGATTACAGCCGCGTCCTCGACGCGCTACGCCTGATTTTGGCGTCGCGTTTCGGGCCGCCCTCGGAGCTCGAAGTCATCCCCTTACCGGATCAGTCTCGCTTGGTTTCGTAACCGAAGCGGAGGTAGAGATGTCCAACACCTTCACCTGGGTCGTCTATCCCTACGTGGCCTTCGCGATCTTCGTATCCGTCGGGCTGTACCGGTACTTCAACGATCGGTTTTCGTTCTCGACGCAGTCGTCGCAGTTTCTCGAGAATCGCCTTTCGTTCTGGGGCTCGACGATGTGGCACTACGGGATCATTTTGATCTTGATCCCGCACACGCTCGCGTTCTGGTTCCCCAAAGCTTGGGGGCTGTTGATCTCCGATCCGACGCGGCTGTACGTCATGGAGATAACGGGGCTCGGCCTGGCGATCATGGCGATCATCGGCCTGGGGATTCTGATCGTCCGTCGCGTCGTCAACGTGCGTGCCAATAGCGTGACGACG
>JAFAMS010000140.1 GCA_019233165.1 Vulcanimicrobiota bacterium
GGTCCACAGCGCCGCCGCGAAAGCCGGCGTCCTGGCGCTGACGCAAAGCCTCGCCGTCGAATGGTCGGCGCATCGCATCCGCAGCAACGCGATCGCTCCGGGCGCGATCGCGCAGACGGGCGGCTTCGACATCTTGATCGGCGATGCGGAGCGCGCCGAACGCGTTCGCCGCTCCATCCCGTCGGGGCGGTTCGGCCACGTCCAGGAGATCGCGAACATCGCCGCATTTCTGGCAAGCGACTACAGCGACTACGTGAGCGGCGCATGCATCACCGCCGACGGCGCGCGCTGGCTTGCCGGGTCGGCCTACCGCTTCATGTGACGGCGCGGCGCGACGGGGTATAAGCCGCACCGAAGTGTTCGCATCGTTCGTCTTCGCCTTGGCCTTGGCGATTGCAACCCCGACCGCGGCTCCGCCGCCGGCGGCGACCCCGGCGCCCGCGCCCGCCGGCCCGGTTCAGGTCGACGGCCGCCCCTGGACCGTCGTCAGCTTCGCGAGCGGCAGCTCGCAGACGGTGACCGCGACGCAGGCGAATGCGCCGTCCGGGACGGTCTTTTCCGCAAGCCCCGGCTCGCTTTGCTTGGGGACGGTGACGGTCGCGGGACCACCCGGTGGGCTCCCACTCGGGAAGACGGTCACCTCGACGGGACCGTTCACGTTCACGAAGACGGGGAACCCCGCCGGGTGCTCCGTTTCGATCGCCTCGAGTGTCGGCGGGCATACGGCAACGGTCACCTTCAAAGAGTAGTCTTGGAAGAGCAGCGATGAGTAACGTTGAGAAGGCGACCTTTGGAGCCGGCTGTTTTTGGGGCGTCGAGGAAGCATTTCGCCAGGTCCCCGGAGTCGTCGAGACTGCGGTCGGATACGAGGGCGGCCGCCTCGAGCATCCATCCTACGAGGACGTCTGCAGCGATGCGACCGGTCACGTCGAGGTAGTCGAGATCGCGTTCGATCCGGGGCTCGTCTCCTACGACCAGCTGCTCGGTCTCTTCTTCAAGCTGCACGACCCGACGCAGCGCAATCGCCAAGGGCCCGACGTCGGGACGCAGTATCGCTCCGTCGTCTTCTACCACACCGCCGAGCAAGCGGCGACGGCTCGGAAGACGATCGAAGATCTCGGCGCGGCCGGCGTCTTTCGACGGCCGATCGTCACCGCAATCGAGCCCGCCACGACGTTTTGGCGAGCTGAGGACTACCATCAAAAGTACCTGGCCAAGCGCGGTCGCACCGGCTGCGCGATCCCGGCCTTCGGGTTTCCTAAGCCGTTCTAGGGAGCGTCCCGCCGCGCGTTGACGCCCTCTGGGGCCGCTGCTATAATCCCGTGGTTGCGGCCCCACCGTCGGTGTGGCCACTTTTGTGCGTCCCGCCGAGGGCCGCCGCCAAGCGCTAGGGAGACCGGTTGCCGACTATTAGCCAGTTGGTCCGTAAGGGCCGTTCGAAGATCGTCAAAAAGGTGAAGACCCGCGCGTTTCGCGTCGTGCAAACGGGGCCCAAGCCGGGGCATCCCGATCTGCCGACGCGGACGTTCGAAGTCGACGGGAACCCGCAGCGCCGCGGCGTGTGCACGCAAGTCAAGACGGTCACCCCGAAGAAGCCGAACTCGGCGCTCCGCAAAGTCGCCCGCGTCCGCCTCACCAACGGCGAAGAGATCACCGCCTACATCCCCGGGATCGGTCACAACTTGCAGGAGCACAGCGTCGTGCTGGTGCGAGGCGGCCGCGTGAAAGATCTCCCCGGCGTACGCTATCACATTATTCGCGGAACGCTCGACACGTCGGGGACCGCGAACCGGAAGCAAGGGCGCTCGAAATACGGCGCCAAGCGCGCGAAAAAGTAAGCTGAAGTAAAAAGGAAAGAATGCCCCGCAAAGGACCAGTCCCCAAGCGTCCGATCCTGCCGGATCCGAAATTCAACTCGAAAGTGCTCGCCCGTTTCATCAACAAGGTGATGCTGCGCGGGAAGAAGTCGGTCGCGGAACGGATCACGTACGATGCCCTCGAGATCGTCGGTGAGAAGACCGGTCGCGATCCGATGGACGTTTTCACGCAAGCGCTCGGTAATGCGATGCCGCTGGTCGAGGTGCGCCCGCGGCGCGTCGGCGGTGCGACATACCAAGTCCCGATGGAGGTCCGCCCGGACCGCCGTCAGGCGATGGCGATGCGCTGGCTGATCGGTTTTGCCCGCCAGCGACCGGGACATTCGATGGAAGAGAAGCTCGCCAGCGAGCTGATGGACGCCGCCAACAACCAAGGCGCTTCGATCAAGAAGCGCGACGACACGCACAAGATGGCCGAAGCGAACAAAGCGTTCGCGCACTATCGCTGGTAAGCAAAAG
>JAFAMS010000219.1 GCA_019233165.1 Vulcanimicrobiota bacterium
TTGATCGCGGCCGCGAATTTGCGCACGGCGTCCGGGTTGCGATTTGCCCATTCCGGCGTGGCAAACCAGGTCGCGACGAAGATGCGCTTCCCGAACGAGCCGTAGGCCTTCGCGAACACGCGAATCTTGCCGGCGTCGAGTCCGGCGGTGAGTCCCGGGTCGGCGATCATCGCGCCGTCCACGCGCCCGTCGGCAACCGCATCGGCCATTGCCGGTTGTGGAATCTCGACCGTCTTGACCGTGCTCGAGTCGCCGCCGTGTTGATCGAGCCACGCGAATGCGGCGATCTGGTCGAGCCCGCGCACGCCCGTCACCGCGAGCGTCTTCCCGTTGAAGTCGCTGGCGCGCTGCAGCGGCGACTTCGCCGCAACGGCGAACACGTCGTTGAGCGACGGCCCATCCAGCTCGTAGAGATACCCCGGCGCGATGAGCACGACGTTGACCCCGCGTTGGCGTGCCTGCGCGAGCGGGAGCGGGTTGCCGGCGCCGATTTGGAGCGCGCCCCCGCTGACGGCTGCGACGATCGCCGAGCCGCCGGGGAACTGCTGGATGTCGATGTTCAGTCCGGCTTTCTTGAACAGTCCGAGTTCCTGCGCGTAGAACGCATCGGCCTGGGCCTCAAACGGGCTGAGCCCCAAATGGATCACCTGATCGCTCTGGGCCGCCGCCCGCTGCGATGCGCCGGCGAGCGAGGCGAACAACACGAGCGCGGCGAGCGCGCGCAACGGCTTCACGCGACCTGCTCGTGCTGCGGGCCGCGAAAGACCGCAATCAGTTCGTCCGCGATGGGCGAGAAGCGCAGCCGCGTTCGGCTCACGTGCTTGGCAAAACCGTCGCTGTAGTGGCGTTTGTCGCGCTCGAGCGGCAGCTCGACCATCCGCAGCCCGGGATCGCGAACGACGCCGAGCGGGTCCTCGCCGCGCTCGACGCGCTCGAGTTCGCGCCACAGCATTTTGCGGAAGGCGATGATTCCCACGTCGGTCGTCCCGAGCTGTTCGAGGCTCCGGTCCGCAATCGGCCCGGCGGTAACCCAGCACATGATATCTTGTGAATCAACCATCTCGAGCGTGAACTCTCCCTTCGCGTCACGATACGGCACGTCGTAGACGAACGTCTGGGCGAACAGGTGCGGCGGAACGACCGCGCCGGCCGGCGGAACGAGCGCGTTGTACCAGAGGTGCAGCGTGTTCTCGTCATCGATCGGAACGCGAATCTGATACGAGTAATTGGTCGCGCTCGGCGCGTGCGATCCCGTCGCGACCATGTTCGGGAAGATCAGCGGATGACCGACGTTCCAGTCGTCGCAGTCTTCCGATTGCCCCTCGAGGAGGCGCTGTTTGTAAATCCCATAGGGAAACTCTTTGAAGCGAATCTTGACGTGCCGATCCGCCATCGGCACTTTGACGCCGTCGCGTTCCATGACGAACTCGTAGAGCTTCCCATGCGCCCACTCGGCATGGACCGGGTCGACCGAGTTCTCCATGATCTGCAGCCAGTTGCACGGCACGACCGCCTTGCCGATCGTCCGGATCGCGCCGTCGACGACGAAGCCTTGAATCGGCGTAATGCGGGGCGCCGGAAGCGGACCGAGATAGGCCCACAAGAGCCCGGCCATTTCTTCGACCGGGTAGCCGGCGAGCCGCATGTTCCCGTTGCGGTCCTTGACCGCGACGAGGTCTTCGCCCAGCAGCCGCACCTGCATCGTCGAGCGCTCGGCCATTTCGGACGCGGCCGCGAACGGCTGCCAATAGCATCGCCACAACTGTCCCATTCGCGTCCCCGGGCCGATGCGCGTGAGGGTCGCGTTCTCTTCTACGGTCAGCAACGGGCTCGGGCTTCAACCGTCTCGGCCCAAAGCCCTCGACCGCGCGGTATTCTGTGAAAGGAAAGGAAGTTCTCTGCGGTGATGCGCCGCGCGTTAGTGCTCGGTTCCGGTGGTAAGGCCGCCATGTCATGGGAACTCGGCATACTTGCCGGTCTTGCCGATGCCGGCCTCGATCTGCGTGACGC
>JAFAMS010000253.1 GCA_019233165.1 Vulcanimicrobiota bacterium
TGTCGACTACGCCAACACGCTGCGCAAGCGCGGGCTGACGTACGGCGAGGCGATCCTCACCGCGGGCGGGACGCGACTGCGGCCGATCGTGATGACGACGGCGGCGATGGTCTTCGGGATGCTGCCGCTCGCGCTAGGTCTCGCCGAGGGCGCCGAATTTCGCAAATCGATGGGGACCGTTCTCATCGGCGGCTTGCTGAGCTCCCTGATCCTGACGCTCTTCCTCGTCCCCGTGATCTACACGTGGGTGCTCGGACGGATCGAGCGGGGCCAGCAGCGACGCGCCGCTCGCCGGCTCGAGCACCTGCCCGAATTCGAGACTGCCGGGGTCGGTTTCCAACTCGATCGCTAGCGGAATCAATTTCCCAGAAAGGGGGTAAGCGCGAAGAACGGAGGTTCTTCGATGCAGGTTTTTCCACTTACGTTTTCTCGGGCGGTTGCCAGCGTGGCAGCGTTCGCACTTTGTGTCGGCGTTGCCGGCGCGCAAACGGTCTCCGTGACGGTCAACGGTCAGGCGACCGCGCTGAATCCGGCTCCCGTGATGCGAGCCGGGCGCGTCTTCGTCCCGCTACGCGGCGTCTTCGAGCGCCTCGGAGCGAGCGTCGTCTACGCAAACGGCAGCATCAACGCTCAGGGCAATGGCCGTTCGATCGGGCTCCACATCGGCTCGACGCAGGCGACGATCAACGGACAATCGCAAGCCGTCGACGTGGCGCCGTTCATCATCGGCGCCAGCACGTACGTCCCTCTGCGATTCGTCGCGCAAGCGCTCGGCGCGCAGGTCAATTGGGATAACGCCAACCGAGTCGTCGCAATCGCCACCGCCAGTGCGCCGGCGGCCCCGCCTCCGCAGGCTGCGGCGCCTGCGCCGCCTGCCGCTCCGGACAAGAGTCCCCTCGATCTCGGGAATCTCGAGCCGGCCCGCGGCTCGAGCGTTCAGTCGTCCCGTCCGACGATCGAAGCCGGCTTCGTCAACGCGAGTGCCGACCCGAACAGCGTTCACGTTTCCCTCGATGGCCTCGATGTGACCGCCGAGACGACGCGCTCGCCGAACGGGATCGTCTACTCGCCGCCTTCCGATTTGCAGTCGCAGGAGCACACCGTCCGCGTCAGCGGCAAAGATACGAACGGCCGCCCGTTCGAGCGCGGTTGGCGCTTCGCTTCGGGAACGGCGCGACTGACCAACTTCATCCGAGGCTTGGTGCCGGCGGACGGTACGTCCGTGGCGCCGACGTTCACGGTCACCGGGCACACGCTACCGGGAGCCTCGATCCAGTTGGACGCGGGCGCGCAGACCGTCGTCGGCGGGTTCATCGCGTTCGGCGGAGATCACGAGCGCGTCGTCGCGACGGCCGACCCGAACGGAAACTTCGCGCAGCAGCTCAACCTGAACGTACGCGGCGGTCAGTCGCTTACGCTCGTCGTGACCTCGACCGATCCGAACACGAAAGGCTCGGTCCGAGTCACCCGCCACTACACGGTTCAGTAACGCCGCAGCGTTCTTAGAGCGTTCGCTCGATCCACGCAATCGCCCGGGCCAAAAGCTCGGGCGATTTTTCTCGGACGAGCCCCATCCCGACCGCGGAGGTTCCGGGATATGCGAAAACTTCGCTGGGCCTCGATGCGGTCTTGATGAAGACGTCGGCGGACGCCGCGCTCGTGACGTCGGCTGCGCCGTACATGAGGTAGACGTTGCGAGGCGCGAAGGGACCGGAGCCGGCGAGATCGCGCGCGCGAACTTCGTCGAGCCCGACGAGAACAGTGCTCGCCGTTCCCCAACCCCGGGCGGCAGCCGCGTACGAGAGATCGGCGCCTAAACCGACGCCGATCGCCGCGAGCGTCCCGCTCAACGTGTGAGGCTGGCGTTCGATGAATGCAAGCGCGGCCTTCATGTCGTTTGGATAGGCGGTCGGCGAGTGGAGATCGGCTTGTTCGGGGACCAATTCGTGCGGATGCAGATCTTGATGCATCGATTCGCCGTGCCCGCGCAAATCGAATGCGAGAATCCCCCAACCGCGCGAACGAAAGAACGGCACGAACGGAACCCAATCGTTCCGCGAGCCGCCGACGTCGTGAACGAGCGCGACCGAACAGCGCCCCGATTGACGAGGCGGCCAATAGGTGCCCTTGAGATGAACGCTGTCTTCGCTGAGAAACGAAACGTCACGGCCGTTCTGCGCCGCGGCTGCAGGCCCGCTTACCACCGAGGCCCCGTTGGCAAGGACCGGACGGTTGTCCTGCCCTACCTTTAAACCGCTTGGCGACTACGACCACCGGAAGGCTCGTTCTCGTGACCGGCGGAGCAGGCGGTCTCGGACGCGGTATTACCTTCGGCCTGGCGCGGGCCGGCTTTCGGATCGCGTTCACGTACCGACCGGGAGGAACGCCGCCCGATGAAACCCTGGAGCTCGTGCGCGAATTCGACCCGGACGCGGTCGCGATTGCATCCGATGCGAGCCGGGACGCCGAGGGCGCGCGGGCCGTTCGGATTGCATCCGAGCGCGGACCGCTCGACGTCCTCGTCCACGTCGTCGGGCCGATCGTCGTCGGCTCGTTCGCGCGCATGACGTACCAGGACTACCGGGCGATGGTCGATGGGAATCTCGGAAGCGCGGTCTCGTTGGCGCGCGCGGTTCTTCCGGCGATGCGGGAGCGCGGTTTCGGGCGTCTGGTCTTCTTCGGGATGAACGGCTCGGACGTCGCGATGCCGGCGCAGGGCCAATCGCTCTATGCGGCCGCCAAGGCCGGCGTGACCTCGCTGGCGCGCACGTTGGCGGTCGAGGAAGCGCGGTACGGGATCACCGTCAACGTCGTTCAGGTCGGCGACATCCGCGACAAGGCCGCCGACCAAGCGACGGCCGTCACGCTCCGCGGAAAGAA